>CAYVVO010000281.1:0-1422 GCA_964455275.1 uncultured Candidatus Bathyarchaeia archaeon
TTTGGAACTCAGACTCTCTTTCAGAAAGGTGTGGGGAAGGGTGATGCAATAGCGACTGCAATTGGACATATTAACTGGCTGAAAGTGAAGTATGTGGTGTTAATTGATGCTGATTACACCTACCCCGCCAAATACATATCAACGATGATTAAAATTCTTGAAGAAAATCCGGAAATTGGTATGGTTTGCGGAAACAGATTCACCAACGGATTAAAATTTGAAGCAATGCCTAACGTGTTCAATATAGGAAACAGGCTCCTATCTTTTACGCACAGTCTTTTGAATGGTGTTGACTTGGATGATCCGCTTACTGGATTGAGGGTGATTCGCAAAGAAATTGTGCACAATTGGCACCCAAAATCTAAGGGTTTCGATATCGAAGTTGAACTAAATCACCTAGTGGAAACTAAAGGATACAACATAGTCGAAATTCCAATCAATTACAGAGCTAGGCTTGGAGAAAAAAAATTAGCACCCAAACACGGTTTCACCATTTTTAAGAGGATACTAGCAGAGAGCATCTAGAGCCCTGTTCACTGATCCATCCTATACGCATCTACAGACTTGGCAAGCTTCATTCTCGATTCAAAGAAAGTGATTCAGCCTACTCAGCAAGTAAGATTGAACTAAAAAGCCGTCTTGAGGTACGTGCCATGACATATTTAATATGCATCAACTCGTTAAGAGAATACACGCCAAAAAGGAAGGATGCGAACAAAATTGCAGTCTCATTCACGAAAACGTTCCCTAGCGCCTCCGGCTTTTAACTCTGTTAATCGCATGAGAATCATAGAAATCATGGAAGCAAAAAAGGAAAACTGCGCTGTTAAAACATTCACGTTTATGGATGAATCATGCGGAAAGGCTGAGCCGGGGCAGTTTGTTATGGTTTGGATACCCGGGGTTGACGAGATTCCCATGAGCCTTTCAGCCATAAACCCGGGGGGGTTCACATCGATAACCGTGCATGGGGTTGGAGAAGCCAGCAGGGCTCTTAACAAAAAGGAAAAGGGCGACCAGATTGGGATACGGGGACCATTCGGTAACGGCTTCGTTCCAGCAGGAGGAAATGTGATGGTGGTTGGAGGCGGAACCGGGTTGGCGCCACTGCTACCCTTAACTGAAAATCTTGTGAAAGTCGCCGACAAAATAACCCTAATGTGTGGAGCTAAATGCCAAGACAATCTCCTGTTTCTTGACCGTGTAGACAGAATTCTTTCGGAACTGGATTCAGAAACCGTTTTCACTACAGATGATGGAAGCTACGGAATAGAATGCGTGGTCACTGATCAGGTGAAACAGAAGTTGAAGAAGGAAAAGTTTGACATGATTTACACCTGCGGTCCAGAACAGATGATGTACAGCATGTTCCTTCTGGCAGAACAACATAACGTTCCTCTTCAGGCTAGTCTGGAGCGGATA
>CAYVVO010000282.1:0-1884 GCA_964455275.1 uncultured Candidatus Bathyarchaeia archaeon
ACAGCCAACCACACCAGCCCCAATCACCAATACTTCACTTTTGCCGCTCACAGTGAGTCATCTCGTGCTCATTAATAATAGAAGGAAAAGATAGCGTGTGCTCTAATAAAAACTATTTTTAAATAATTGTTCAAATCAACTCCCGCTACCAAACTCACCTTGAAAAAACCATGCGGGAAAGCAGGGAAGAGCTCCTCTCCAGCTGGAAAGCCACAATAAAGAAAGAAACCGCGAAGAGTTAATGATGGCACCAAAAAATCCCGTGCACATGTAACTGTCTCCGTTTCTGTGCTGGCAATATGAACGTGTCAATTATAACTGGTGATTCAAACGGTTATGTGAAGCTACTTCTGCTGCCAATTAACGCTAAATTTGGGTTGTTTCCTAAAAATTCTGTTTTAGATGTGTTTTTGTTTTGACTCTGAATACGAATAGGTTGTTAACAGCAATACATATTTTGCTTTCATATGATTTAAATGCAAAGCCTAAAACACATCTGCTAGACAAAAAGGGTGTGTGGCGGAAGTCAACCAAAGTGTCTAACAGACTTGATGTGGTTGAAAAAGGGAAAGACTTGAACAGTTTCTTTGCTGAAGCTGTAGATGGCACGCTGAAACAGATTTTCAAAGAAGATGGCGCCAAGGTCATCTATGAATTTTTGGAGAACCACTCACGTTTGAAGTTGGAAGAGGTTGCTGACAAACCCGAGGTCTTTTCTGCTACTTTAGAGAGGCTTATGGTTTCAGCAGCGCATGTGATAGAGAAAATGATTCTCAAGAACCTGTATCGTAGGCTGGGGTTGAAATTTGAGGAGAAATCAGGCTACGAATTTCCGGACTACATACGGAAGCTGAGGGAGGAATGAATGATTGGGTTCCGTGCTAGTGGGAAGCTATTTAGCAGTTCTTTCAGTAGTTTTTGCGTTGTTTTTCAGTTACCTGTTTCAGCGAGATAAAGATAAACGCAAACTAATGTTCATCCTCGTTTTTGTTTTCAGCGTTTTCATCCGTTTACTGGAGCTAATACCTGGATGGGAAAGCATGCCGATTCTGCAAAAAGCATATCAATGGGGTGCTTTGCCCGTAACGTCAGCCATTTTGATTGCGGTTCTCTCTGGTCTTTTAAACCAGAAAGATTTCAGGAAACCATTCAAAATCTTTCTTTGCATTCTAACCGCATCCATATTCATGATAGTTCTTCCACTTCCGGTTAGCCCCCAACCCGAACTCTTATACCCAATCATATCGATTGCCGCAATTTCAGCGTCAGGTTACCTAATCTTGAGGAGAAGGGAACTTGCAGACTTCATGTTTTTGCTCTCGACAGCATGCTTTGCTTTAGCCGAAGTTGGAAGAGGCACAATGGGTTCAGGAATAGAATTTGTTATTTTCAGTTATACTTGTGCCCATATGTTCCTAGGTCTTGTTTTCGTAACTGTAAGAGAAAGTAGTGGAAGTGGCATCGCCTCTTTCTTTGCTCTTAAAAGAGAATTGGAGAAGACCCAGCAAGAGCTTGAATTCTCACGGGACCAATTGGTTAGGGCTGAGGATAACTTCAAATCTTTGGTGAATCTCATCGCCGACCCGGTGGTGATTGTTGATCATAAAGGTCATTTTTTGGAAATCAACGATAAACTATTAGAATCAACAGGATTCAGTAAAGAGGAGTTGCTTGGAAAAAACTTTATGAAAACAGATATTGTCACAACAAAAAGCAAAGCAATTCTAATGAAGAATCTAGCGAAGAGAATGATGGGAATTAACGTTAAACCATACGAGATTGAGGCAAACACAAAAAGCGGCGAAATCATAAATTTGGATGTAAATGCAAATAGAATTGAATACAAAAACAAAAGCGCAGACTTAGTTGTGTTCCGTGACATCA
>CAYVVO010000283.1:0-2024 GCA_964455275.1 uncultured Candidatus Bathyarchaeia archaeon
TCTGGTTGCCTCCGCGGCGCTTATTCTGGCGTGGGTCAGCTGGCTAACATGGGCTGATGTGACAGAATGGGGTAAAGACCTGAGCAGCATATTCTTCGGCTCCAGAGCAAACGAACCCATCAGCCTAGGAATAGGCATGACGGTCATCCACTACTTTTTGATTGGCTTGTCACTGCTTGCAGCGGGGGCAGTGCTGTTTCTAAGAAACCGTATCTTAGCTATGAAACCACAATACGCTATACTGAGGGATCTTCAAAAAATGCATATGAAAAACCGTGAGAAAGACACTTCTGGAGTCGAATCATTGGTGAACGAAAGAAAAGCGGCGGCAGGAGAAGCAAGACGCTTTTTGGGGTGCCCTTACCACTTTGGGTATCTGTCAAGCCGCCCAGAAGATTCCGCTATACCTCAAGAGTGCATGCTTTGCCAGCGATTAGGAGACTGCATGGTGGCGACGGTTTACGTGAAAAAACTCGGCGAATAAAAAGTTGGACGGGAATCTGTTAGCCGGAGAACACTTTTGAGATTTCGTAAAGTTCCAAGTCAACCCTTTTTCGTTTACCCGCCACGTCCTTTAAGGGGACAGAAACAATATTGTTTCCATTGAGTGCAACCATCTGCCCGAACTGGCCTTTGTAAACCAAGTCTATGGCGGCTATTCCGTATCTTGTCGCCAGCACGCGGTCGAAGGCTGTTGGGGAACCGCCACGTTGGAGGTGCCCAAGAACGACAACTCGGGTTTCGATGTCTATGCATTTTTCGATTTCTTTTCCAAGGTAGTAGCCTACGCCGCCGAGCCTGGGGTGCCCAAATTCGTCTGAGCCGGTTCCGTAAACTATTTTTTTGGCGCCTTTGGGTTTCGCTCCCTCAGCAACAACAACGAGGCTGAAGGTTTTGCCTCTTTCCAGCCTTTGCTTGATATACTGGCAGACTTCTTTTGTGTCAAAGGGTTCCTCTGGAATCAGGATAATGTCTGCGCCTCCAGCGATTCCAGCCTCCAAGGCGATCCAGCCGGTGTATCTGCCCATTACCTCTAGGATTATTACTCTGTGGTGAGCCTCAGCTGTGGTGTGAAGCCTGTCGATTGCTTCGCATGCTATGTGAACGGCGGTGTTGAATCCGAAAGTGTAGTCGGTTAATCCCAAATCGTTGTCGATTGTTTTGGGCACACCAACGCACGGGAGCCCCAGTTCACTCATTTTGGCGGCTACTCCCAGAGTGTCGTCTCCGCCTATAACAACCATTGCGTCAATGCCGTTGTCTTTAACAGTGTCTAGAACCTTTTGGGGTCCTCCCTCACGCTTGAAGGGGTTAGTTCTTGACGTTCCTAGGATTGATCCTCCGCGAGGAAGCAAGCCCGAAATTGTTTTCAAATTTAGAGGCGTGAAGGCGCCTTCAATCAGTCCTCGCCACCCGTCTTTTATGCCGATCATCTGGTAGCCGTAGTTTCGGATTCCCTTTCGTACAACTGCTCTGATGACAGCGTTGATTCCCGGAGCATCGCCTCCTCCACTTAACACTCCTACCTTCAAGGTTTCTTCCTTCTAAAGAGAACTCTTCCCTGATTGTCTAAGTTGTTATAATCCTTTTTTATTTTTTCCTTATAATTTCAACTCATTTTAACTTCACAGTAATTTAATCCGCGGTCTCTTTGGATTTGGGGTTAAAATCTAGCGTAAGTTATCGTTACACGATTTAATATTCAAATATTAGAGGTTCATAGTAGTAAAGCATTGACTTGAGGGTTGGCGCGTATTATGAACTCCAAATCCTTTGATATTGAAAAAACTGTAATTGAATTGGTCATGGCAGACGAAATAGAAGTAAAGAAACAAATTGCAGAACAAATTCGTGAAAAAGCAAAAGAAAAGGGAATTTACCCCGCAAGCATCCACGATTTCTATATGGCTCGGGGTAGGGGCGAGCTTCAAGGATTCACAGTTCCAGCCATAAACTTAAGAACATTGACCTACGATTTGGCTCGTGCCATATTTCGAGTGGCTAAAAAACACAGTTCAGGTGCT
>CAYVVO010000284.1:0-3116 GCA_964455275.1 uncultured Candidatus Bathyarchaeia archaeon
TGGCGCCTAAAGCTAACAGTATCTGGCGTCTCTCTCTTGTCATGGTGTCGGGCATTACGAGGTCAAGGTCGTATCCTTTCACGCGGCAAACCAAGGCGAGTCCGATTCCGGTGTTTCCGCTGGTTGGCTCTATGACCGTCATTCCCTTCTTTAGTTCCCCATTCTTTTCTGCGCTTTCGATCATGTATTTGGTTACCCGGTCTTTGACTGAACCGCTTGGATTGAATTTTTCGAGTTTCAGCAACAGTTCAATGTTTGGGTTGGGGTTCAGGTGGTTCACTCGCACCATCGGCGTGTTTCCGATAAAGTCGAGGATGTTGTCTGCTATCATTTGGTTCACCGTCTACTCCTTCATCGATTCTATAACGCTGTTATAAAGATTTTGTGGTTTCAGAACACTTCAAGCCTCTAAAACAGAGAGGCTGAAAACAAAAATTGAGGATATAAAAAGTTGAAAAGTAAGGGGTTCACTGTCGTTTGTGAGCTGGTGAAAACGAGGTTGGTTTTTCTGGAGGACCTAACGATTTGCGTTGATTATTGTGCATGCGAACATGTGTGCTCAGTTGCGGTTATGGGATGCAACCGCCGCAGTTTACGCAGCCGCCCATGATGCCTTTGCACCACGTTGGTAGAGGTTCTCTAGTCCTGTCGGTTTTTTGTTTTTTCAGCCGTTCCTTTGGGCTGAAGGGCTGTTCACTGCGCCTGTATTTTGGCTTACTCATTTCATGTCACCGACTATTGTTTGGTGAGCATTTGAGTTAACCATTTAGGTTCAGAATAGTGGATGCTTCGGGAATTTAGTTACACAAAATGTCACCATTAAAGCATAAATCGAACATGAATCGTTGAGAAGATTGTTAGTCACCTGAAAAGTAACTTGTTTCTACACAGTAAAGAACAAAAGTTACTAAACAAGCGCGTGCACCACCATTCCCTCACCTCTTACAGTCAACTGAAACTTCAATAGGTTAATGTCTGCTTGCAAAAGTGGGAACGAAAAACTGTTTTACATAACGTTCTAATACTTCTAAGTGACCTCATTATAAGGTCATCATGTGCTGTGCATCTTCAGACGATTACTCTGCTGACCCTGCGGCAACGCCTCCTTTTGAACAAGTTCATGCAATGGTTGAGGCAGAATTTGATGTAGAAGACGGCTTTATCGACCATGATGTCCCAACCTTCCATGTAACTTATCGAGAGGACTCGAAAGAAGCCTTCCTGAGGCTTATGAAACGCTTGGAATCTCTGGAGCTTGTTCCAATTCTTAGACAGAAAGAAGAAAAAGTTGTTCTCCGAGTCTTGCCAAAACCGCCCATAAAACCCAACCGAAACACAGTAAACATTGCACTGTTTTTTGTAACACTGGGAACTGTGTTCATCTCCGGATACTATCTGTCTGCGGACATTTTAGGTGCCCTAATGTTCACTGGCGCGATCATGGCCATACTTGGTTCCCATGAGATGGGACACAAGCTGTTAGCAGACAAACATGATGTTGAAGCTACTTACCCTTATTTTATTCCAGGCATTCCACCGATTGGCACGTTCGGAGCCCTTATCCGACAAAAGGCTCTTCCCCCAAACAGGGACGCCCTCTTCGACATAGGCTTCACAGGACCAATAACAGGCTTCATACTCGCAACAATAGTAACAGTCATAGGAATCCAGCTGTCTACATTGGTTCCCTTAGACCCCGACGCACAGTTAATCTCGGTACCTCTTCTGTTCCAGTTCATCGTAATGCTGTTCCCGCCCAGCGGCACAGGAGCCATGATGGAGTTACACCCTGTTGCCTTCGCTGGATGGGTTGGCATGCTTGTAACCATGCTTAATCTGGTTCCCTCAGGCATGTTTGATGGCGGTCATATAGCTCGAAGTGTAATGGGAAGCAAAGCGCACAAAATTATATCATATGGAGGTATTGTGCTGTTGGCATTGCTTGGATGGTGGCCAATGGCTATTTTAGCGCTCTTCTTTTCAGCAAATAACTATCCTGGTCCTTTAGATGATGTATCTACAATTACAACCAGCAGAAAACTGGGCTCAATCGTACTAGTAGTTGTGTTTATTCTTTCAGTGGTTCCCAGTGGATTAACGTTTTAGACATCAATCTAGAAGTGCAACAAACAGGATTGTCTTCAGACCAGCTAATGTAACCATAGTTGCTTTAATCGTTTTTTTGAACAATGCTTTCGGCGAAGAGTCTCAATCCTCTCAGGTCAGGAAGATCACCGAAAAACAGCATAAAATGCGTCACACCCAGATTCATATACTGCCGTAGTTTTTTTATGAAATCTTCAGGGGTACCCACGAAGCTTGTTTGCATCAAATCTTTCAAGCTAACACCTTTAGGTATCAACTGCAGAATTTGCTTCTTCAATTCTTTTCTGTCCTCTCCAATGAATATCTGCCCCGCAGGCCAGCATGACTTCTCGATCTCATTGAAGCTTCTGCCCACCGCGTCACAGTGTTTTTCCAGAACCTTCAGCTTGCGCTTGTAATCTTCTATTGAATTGAGGTAGCCCCAGTCGTACCTGTCTGCGTGTCGAGCGGTCACTTTCAAAGTCAGTTTTTCTCCCCCACCGCCTATGGTTATGGGAGGATGAGGCTTCTGCACCGGCTTAGGCTCACAAGCAGCATCCCGTATGATGTAATGTTTCCCCGTGTAGCTTGCCTTCTCCTCTGTCCACATCTTCTTCATGATTTCCACAGCCTCATTCAAACGCTCTATCCTAGCTTTCGATGAGGGAAAAGGGAACCCGTAGGCGTTGTGCTCGTTCTTCTGGACTCCCGCTCCAATTCCCAGCTCTAGCATTCCATTTGATATGTTGTCGACGGTTGCAGCCATTTTGGCGAGCAATGCGGGGTTCCTGAATGAGTTGCAGGTCACCATTGTTCCCAGTCTTATATTTTCGGTTGCGGAGGACAGGGCTGAGAGGGTTGTCCAGCACTCGAGAATCGGCATTTTGTGTAGCATCAGATGGTCATCCAGCAAAACCGAGTGGTATCCTAGCCGCTCACATTCTAGGACGACATCTTGGAGCCGATTAAACAAGGATGTTTCTTGTTTTCTGAAAGCGTAAAATGGAAGAAACACGCCGAACTTGAGTTCA
>CAYVVO010000285.1:0-12134 GCA_964455275.1 uncultured Candidatus Bathyarchaeia archaeon
AAGCCTATAGCCAACAGCACATGAGAGGGCTCCAAGGTTTTGGAAGTGCACGCAGAGCCCGAGGACACCTGAACTCCATACATGTCCAGACCTAAAATGAGAGACTCGCCCTCTATATAACTGAACCTCAGATTTGCGTTGCCGGGAAGCCTCTCGGTTGGGTGACCATTCAAGAAGGAATAATCAATCTTACCCAGAACACCCTTAATCAGTCTGTCACGTAAGACTGTCAAACGTTTGCCCTCAGACCCCATCTCCCTCTTGGCGACCTCAGCTGCCTTGCCCATGCCAACTATGCCCGGAATGTTTTCGGTGCCTGACCGTAAACCTCTCTCTTGACCTCCACCCTGGATGATCGGCTGAATTTTTGTTCCCGCCTTTATGTAAAGAGCCCCTACGCCTTTGGGTCCATACAGGTCATTGGAAGAGAGAGATAAGAGGTCGATGTTTTCTTCTTTAACGTTGATGGGAACCTGTCCTGCTGCAGCCACAGCATCCACATGAAAAACGACTTTGTTTTCTTGGGCTAACTTCCCGATCTCCCTTATCGGCTGAATTGTTCCAACCTCGCCATTCGCATACATAACAGAGATGAGGATTGTTCTGTCGTTTATTGCATCTTCAAGTTTTTCGAGGTCAACCATTCCCTGTTTGTCCACAGGAACGTAAGTCACTTCGAAGCCCTGCTTCTGAAGAAACTTGCAGACGTTTAATACGGATATGTGCTCGATGGCGGTGGTGATTATGTGATTTCCTTTTTTCCTGTTACGGTAAGCAAACCCTTTAATCGCCAGATTGCTAGATTCTGTGCCTCCCGAAGTAAAGATGACCTCTTGAGGCTTCTCCGCAGCCACCAGCCGAGCAACCTTCTCTCTTGAAGATTCAATAGCGTTTCTGGCGACGTTTCCAGAAGAATGGGACGATGAAGGGTTCCCGTAGTTCTCCCTGAAATACGGCTTCATAGCCTCGAATACCTTGGAGTCTAACGGCATCCCAGCCCCGTGATCCATATACACTTTTCGCAACTGCTAAAACACTCCCTATTTTATTTTTTTGATGACAAAATGAAACTGGTCGTTTTCTTTGCGCACTTCGACGAGTTGCTGCTCAAGCCTCTTAACCAGACGCGGTATGTCCTCCTCAGCAGCTGGATCGTCCGCAACAACTTTCAGAACTTCGCCTACATACAGTTTGTAGATCTCTTGGCGGGTTCTAAACACTGGTTCAGGGCAGTAAAGACCCACGCAGTCAAGTTCTCGGTTAGGCTTACTTTTATTACCCAATTATGAACCTCCAGCAGACCAAAAATCGCATATAACTAAAATAGTTTCTCCCATATTTATCTATAACGGCGTTATAGGCAGGGTTGAGGCAACCCTATGCAACAAAGCTTAAGAAAGAGTGCAACAATGGTATCACATCGGGCTGGAAAAGTATCCTGGCAAAAGTTTTCAGCCCGAACGTAGCGGGGTGGGGTAGCCAGGTTAACCCGCTGGGCTCATAACCCAGAGATCGGTTGTTCAAATCAACTCCCCGCTACCAACTAACATTCCTGAGCAAAAGCATTTTGTGGCTCATTTTCTACCCTTTCAGCCAGTTTCGGCTACGAAGCCGAGGATGCAAACGAAAGTTTACTTGCTTTGGTCTATTCCCTAAGGTTTAAGGTCGGAAATTATAAATTCATAACGCTTTAAGTTAGCAACTATTTGAGTGTAATTTGAATCAAAAATTAGGGTGTTTTTGTTGTTGTTGCGCCTTTATATTTTTGCCTTCTCAGCATTATTGTAAACATGATTACAATTGCAATGATAGCAATTATGGTAACTGTGGCAATTAATTCAAGAGGTACTGTGATAGCTGTTGATGGTGAATTAGCAGTGGTTGTGAAGCTCCATGTGCTTTTCTTTAAGTTGTTATCTTCGTCTCGATAGGATAAGGTCGCCTCATAGCTGGTGCTAGGTTGCAGTAACTCCGCAAACTGATAATAAACCCATTTCTCATCTGGAGGATTAAAACCAGCTTTTGATGGGTAGTTAATCTTAACTTCAGGATTTAGCCGTAGTTCGTATATCATTAGCCACCCATCATACCATATGGTAATATTTGTGTCAAGAGCTACTTCTGTGGCGTTGGGTTTGGGCCAGAATTCTGTAGGATAGCCTGAGGTATACGGCGGTGGAGATTGGTCAGCTACACTTTGTATGCCTGAAGCTAATGGCACATTCTTCTCGATTGTCATTTCCCCCACAAGGAAAATACATAACAGCACTAAAAATATTTTAGCGTACATTTCTTTTCTTCCTAACTTTTTTTCTCCGCTGTTTGCTGTAAACTGCGATAAAGATTATGACGGCTGCTACTGGGAGCGCTATTATTGCGAATATTGTACGCAGGTCTAGTGGTGCATCGCTTGGACCGAGATCAATGTTTGTCTCTTGGAAAATTACAACAGAAGGTGTCCATTCCCTGAAACCTAAGGCGCTGAATGCTGGTTCAGGGTATTGAGAGAATTCTTGTACCATTATGCCTGTGTCAAGGTCCCATAACCCATGAAACGAAACAGGCATACTGTCAATTGTTCCGTTAGCCATTGAACTAATTTTGAACGCTTTTTGGCCTCCTTGTGGTGTTAATACGTACGTGGTTCCTTCCGAGATTCTAATTGTTACTCTATCTGGAGGAACAGCCCACATTAATATATCGTCATTAGGTGTAGGGTTTGCTGGTAACCATAAGCGTGTTGTCCCTATCAGTATTCCGTTTTGCAGGTAAACAGCTCGACTAAGGATATCAACAAATATTTCTGTTACAAGATTTGTTGTTTGTTTTTCCTCTAAAGTTCTGCCGTTTCTCTCTATCTCCGTATAATCTAATGAAAATCTAAGTTTTACCATTGTCTCATTTAAATCAAGACATTCCCAACGAAATACTGCATCAGTAAATCGTACAGAATCAAAGCCCAAAGAACTCGTTTCATTATAAAAATATATACTCCCTGAATCGGAGGCATAAGTGGCGTATACACCATTCTTCAGCCAACTCGGCGCGAAAAGAGATGAACCGGCAACACTATAAGTAATGAAGGACGGGAGCAACAAAACAATCAATAGTATTGGTATCACTTTTGATTTCAGCTGATGATTCTCTTTCATTAGTCCTTTACTCCTTTTGACGTACCTTTTTGAGTGAAAACTTAAAAATTTTTCGAAAAAACAAGAAAAGCTTTGGCCCTATATGTTCATTCCATAAAAAACTTAATCTTAATAGTCTGTAGTATGCTGAATGGAGGACAGAAGATAAAAAAAGGGGGAAGTCAGGAATACGCTTCTGCATCTGTGCTTCTAGACTCCTCATCGTTTAAGAAGCGGTTATTGACGCATCTGCAACATAGCCCCATTCATAACTGGGTGGTCGAGTGAACCATGACAGGCACCTGGTTCTTAGGAATGTCGCGTCCACTTCTCCACCACTCGTAAATTGACTGCCGTCAACGTACCACTCTATCGGATAGTCGTCAACCCACAACCAGAACCAGAGATATCCTAACCAGTCGACTGTACCATTCCATCTTGAGGCTGAAAATACAGCATATCCGTAGCTATGGTTTGGAATATCGTACCAACCTCCAACCCATGCACGTACACCTTCTCCGAAGCTGCCATTTTTGACATCATCTTTCTCGTCTGGACCAGGGTAGGCTGCAAAGGCGAACTGAACTGCTGAAAACAGAATAGTTGCTATCGCCACCGTGATTATTACTGACCCCAGAAATTTCTTCATGTTTTTTGCTCCTTTTTGAGGAAAATAAGAAAGCGTTTGCAGGTTTTAAAAGCATTTGGACAAATTGTATGTTGATTGTATACAGATTATACATTTGTCCAGTGACAAAAGTCAACAAAAGCGTTGTTAACAGCAAGTTGATGACTTATTTTAAGGCGGGGTGAACTGTCTTTCAAGTAATAATGAGTGATGGGTATGGAAAAGACGACCATATAAAAACAATAGTCTGTGAAATTGCTCGCAATACTCTTCAATCAAGTTAACCTTGTAAGCTTTTGTAAAGGATTAAAACAAGATATAGGCATAAAAGACCGGGAAAATGGAACCTATTATGTGACTTGTTTTGAGTGTAGGCAAACTTTTTTTCTGTCGAGTCTCCGTGATACTAAAATTGAGGCTAATATTAAGATGAATCCAGCAAGTATGAACGTAATCGATATCCATAACAAGTCTCTCTCATAACCATAGAGTGTGAAATTTATTTCGTATACCGCCAGCAAACCTGTAGGGTTATATATGAGAAATGTATACTCGGCTCTAATAGGCACTTGGAGCTCAAATACTAGTTGCGTTATGTTATTGGAAGACCACGTTGGTTTGAGCACTCCATCAGATTCCCATGCCCTCATTCCTTCTGCATCGAGAATATACATATCTATTGTAGCGTTAGTTTTTACTTCAACCCGTAGGTCCTGAGGGGCCCAGAAATATTGCATGGTTATTGCAGTTTCCTTATTGGTGCTCCATGAATGTGCCTCTAGAGGCACGAAATTTCTATAACCAAAACTATTTGTTGAAATACTACGATAAAAGGTTCCTACAACAAAAGAAAATCCGATAACCAAACAGATGACCCCTAACTTAGCAGACTTGTCCATTTGAACATCCACTTCAATCAACTTCCATGACGCGAGTGAAATATGCAAATGACAAAATAAGTAAAGATATGAATATTATGATAGGCACTAAAACTGTTATTACTATGTCTTCAGAAGTTACGACAAAATTGTCTCCCAAAGACAGGCTACCATGAGTTAATTCTCCAAAATACTGGAAAAGAAACCTAAATCGTCCTTGAGCAGACAAGTAATTGCCAGAGCCAGACAAACTGTCGATGCCTAAAAGAAAGAGCACAGCTGCCAATATTGACATGACCTCGCTTTTAGTAACTAATGAAAGGGCTACAGAAACGGCACACGCTAATAGCAACTGAAGAAGAAAAGCAAAAAGCGATAAATAAAACATTGGCTCAAAAAGGCTAAGCGCATCAATATAAAGATGCAGAGAATAAGCTAAGCCATATGTAACGAAAACCACAAGGAACATGGCTGTGAACTTTGAAAGGAAAAGTTGCCCTCGCCTAATAGGATAAGATAGCATTAGTTTGACTTCACCCCGTTCCATACTTCCTGCAAAGCTACGAGAGAAAAATGCGCTTGCAACAAGGGTCAAGATTATGAAAACTGTATCCGAGCCGTAATAAAGGTTTATGTAATTACGATCCGGTGAGAGATTCGATGTATTGGTTGCCAATACTGCAATTATGGCTGATGCAATAAGAAAAGCGAGTACAGGCAAATTAAGGCATTCCTCTATTTCCCAACGAACTAAACCAAAAAAGCCTTTATCTCCCATTACGAACCTCCCGAAGTTTTTGTGTAAATCTCCTCTAAAGTGCCAATGACCTGCTGAAAGCTTTTAAGCTGCAATCTTAATCCTGAGGCAATTTTGGGGATTTCCATACAGAAAGCTTCGGTGTCTTTGACTTTGCAGTACACTTTCCCACTTTCTATCCATACCCTTTCAACAGCATTTAGCTTCTGAACCGTTTCAGCGAAAAGCTGTGGGTTAGAAACTTCGACCTTGTAAATGTTAGCTGAATACTTCCCAGCTAAATCTTGTACATGACCTTGATCAACAATTTGCCCATCGTCAATAATGGAGAGCCAGTCGCATATCTTTTCCAAGTCGCTGAGAATATGGGTTGAGATAAGGAAATTTGTACCATGCCTTTTATTCATTTCCTTTATTTTTTCCAGCAATGCAACACGACCAAGCGGGTCAATGTTTGCTGTTGGCTCATCGAGAATAGCCAATTCGGGATTACTGATAAAGGCTTGAGCAAGACCTAAACGCTTAAACATGCCAGCAGAATAAGTCTTTATTGGTTTGTCTCCTGCATCAGCTAACCCCATATCATTCAATGTTCTGCTAACCTGCTGATCAATCTCCGTAATGTTGTAGATTCGTGCTACATGCTCCAAGAAGCGTTTACCAGTGAAGCTACCTGGATAAGCATTAGTTTCATGCATAACGCCGAGTCTACGCCTTATCTCAAAGGAATCCCGCCAACAATCTAAACCGAAAACAGTTGCCTCACCACGATTAGGTTTTAATAAGCCCAATAGAACGCCTATAGTTGTGGTTTTGCCTGCACCGTTTTTTCCGATAAACCCTGAAATTCCCTTTTGAACTTGCAGATTTAAGCCATTTAGGACAACAGCCTTTCCAAAGGATTTCACGAGATTAGTAGTATTTATGACTAAGGTATCCAATTTTGAGTCGCCTTCTTACATTTCATGATGCAGATGAGTACACATCAGTATTGTTCATTGAATAGCCCCACTCCAAAGCTATCCTTTGTTCTTGCTCTTTAATCCTTGACCAGGTTTCTTCATCTTTTTGTTTATAAGTTCTATGGCTTCTTCACCTGTTGAAGTCAGCTTATAGAAGTCTCTCTGGCCGAAACCTGAGATTTTTATCATGTTCTCTTTTGTTAGAATTTGGAGATGTCTATTTACGGTTCGCCAGTTTAATTTTAATTCTTTCGCTATTTGGCTACAGTTCTTAGCTTCTGAAAGTAACGCTTTCAAAATCCTTCTTCTCGATTCAGCACCTCTTGAAAGACTGAGTAACAAATAGAAATCACACTCTTTGCTTGTTCTGCCTAGAATATTCACAATTATCTTCTCCCATAAATCACGGTTAAGCAGAGAAAGCGCCATCTTGCTGAAGAATTAAAAGCGGGACCACGCATTTTCACAATTCTAAGTCTTAGAAATCTGTCTGTTGCTTTAATCAGATTGAAATTGGCATCTTTTATTGAACAAAAATTATGGATGTTAATACACTTCAGTTTAGTCTACCCCCTGGACAATACAACGTACAATATTGTCACGTATCACCGTAACATAAGATATGACTTCCTTGTATCTAAATTTTTCGGCGATCGTATAAATTTCAAGACATAATAAATTTTTGTTGAAAAATTTAGTAGCAAAAAGTTAAAAATTTATATGGACTGTTGTATTTTTGTTTTGACAGTAACATTTTAAAAATGAAATGGGGGGTTGAACGAGGAGTTTAAACAGTTTTCTTTAAAAATGACTTGACCAAGCATCGATTTTTAATGTAAATATGCTAATTAGAATCGGTGCTTCAAACGAGAGTGTAAATCAACTCCCCGCTACCAACTAACACCAGATTTTCAATCTTTTTTCAGGATGTTCTTTGTAGCTACTACATTCACGTTTGTATCGAAGAGATCTTGAACGATTTCCTCTCCAATTCTGATAGGTGCTTCTACCTCAACTTTTGCCAGTGAGGTCATAGCGTCGAAGATTCTGTTTTTGGGTAGTGGCTTGTTGGTTCTCACGCTAACTAGAGGAAGATGACCGTTTCTAACCCTCACCGTGGTTGTCAGTGTTCTCTCAGGATTGAAGCACTCTTTTTCTGCATACTCTAATCCGACTTTGCATCGATTTCCGTTAATGCTTTGTATTGTTTTTCCGACGTATTCAACGCTGAGGGAACAGCCCAGAGGACAGCCGATACATATCATCTCTTTCTTCATTTCTGTAAAACCTCAGCTTTCAATGTGTTAATAGCTCGAGTTTCGCTTCTTTTGAGTTTTATCTTTATCATCTGAGCTGGATGAATCTTTGGAAACTTTTTGGTCTTCACCAGTTTTTCCCCATCAAAGAATCCAATAGACACGTCTTCTCTAGGATAGGTCACACGAATCGACAGTTCAAGGTCAGTGTCACGGAGGATGTTGTGGGGTAAAACATATCGTATTCCGTTACCTGCCTCCACACGGATTCTTTCCACCTTTCGCGGCTTTCCGAGGATATATTCTGCCGCGCTTTTACCTGCTCTTTCCGCTTCGAGAGTAACGAAGTCCACTACATCGTGAACGTGGAGAGTGTTTCCACACGCAAAAACGCCAGGCACAGATGTTTCAAGATTTTCATCGACGATGGCTCCTCCAGTAACTGAGCTGAGTTCAACATCGCAAGTTTTTGACAGTTCGTTTTCTGGGATTAGGCCTATAGAGAGGAGGAGAGTATCACAGGTAATCCTCTTTTCTTTTCCTTTGATTGGCTCAAGATTCTCTTTTACTGGGGAGATGGTGACTGATTCAACTCGATTTCGCCCGTGGATTTCGGTGACTGTGTGAGAGAGGAGGAGAGGAATTTCGTAGTCAATTAGGCACTGCTGAATGTTTCGTGGTAGACCATTGGTGTGAGGAAGAATCTCAACTACGGCGTGAACTTTAGCACCTTCAAGAGTAAGTCGACGAGCCATAATCAGGCCTATGTCCCCCGAACCGAGAATAACTACGTCTTTGCCAACCATCACGTTCTTCAGGTTAATGAGGTTCTGGGCGACACCTGCAGTATACACCCCAGCAGGTCGGGTCCCTGGAATGCAAATCTGTCCTCGGGTCCGTTCACGACAACCCATGGCGAGGATTATCACTTTGGTGTGGAAACAAAAAAGACCCCTCGGATTAGCTACAAACACCTTTTTTTCAGGTGTGACCTCGAGCACCATGCTGTTAAGCATACATGGGATTTCTAGTTCCTTGATTTCATCGATGTATCGTTGAGCGTATTCTGGACCAGTTAATGGTTCTTGAAAAAGTTCAAGACCAAAGCCATCGTGTATACACTGTGGGAGGATGCCGCCGAGCCAATTGTTCCTTTCTACTATGACCAAATCTTGAACACCGTTTTTCTTTGCGCTGATGGCTGCGGCGAGTCCTGCTGGACCACCACCAATCACAACTAGGTCAACGTCTCGAGATGTGAATTCATTCACTTTTCTCTTTCTCCCTCAGACCTTTGGTTGTTCCGACAAACAGAGGCGAATCTAAATTCTTCAAATTAATTTCTTCAGAGCGCATTCCATATTCTTCTTTTAGGATTTCTACAATTTTGGGTAGGCAGAAACCTCCGTGGCATCGACCCATACCGGCTCTGGTTCGGTATTTTACGGCAGATATTGTTTTTGCTGAAAGGGGGTTGTCTAATGCGTCTAGGACTTCTCGTTTAGATACATGTTCACACCTACATACAATTTCGCCGTATGCTGGGTCTCCTTTGATTAAGGAGGCTTGCTCTGTTCTTGATGCTTCACTAAATGGAGTTGTTCTTCTTCGTATAGGATTAAAGTCTTCTTTTTCTTCCATATCCATTCTCTTTTTAATCATTTGAACGACCAATTTTGCGATGGCTGGAGAGGCTGTGAGACCAGGCGATTCCATCCCAATCATGTTGATGAAGTTTTCAATGTCTTCTCGGATGATGAAGTCACGAGACGTCTTCTCTTCTGGCGGAGTAATTTTGGACCTCACTGCAGAGAAGCCGTATATAATCTGGTTTAATGGAATTGACGGAAGCAAATCCTTTGCGCCCTCAATTAGTTGTTGAACTTTTTCTTTGGTTGTTCTTGAGTCTTCTCGCTTGTTGATGAATTCAGCGCTAGGTCCAATCAATATGTTTCCATCTAATGTGGGCGTGAGATGAACACCCAGAACCCCTGCAACTTTTGGCGGCACTGGGTAGACCATGCTGTTGATTATGTCATGGCAGTTCTTGTCGAGGATGAGATATTCACCTCGGCATGGATATAGCTTGTAATTATCTAAGCCTATCATGGCAGAGATTCTGTCTGCGTAGAGACCTGCACTGTTCACAATTATGTCAGCGTAGAAGACTCCTTGAGTTGTTGTTACTTTGTAACCGCTGTTTACTTGTTTTATTTTTATTACTTTGGTGTTGACGTGAATTTTTACACCATTGTTTAAGGCATTCTCAGCTAATGCAATGGTGAAAAGATAGGGTGGAAAGATTCCAGCTACAGGAGAATATAACGCGTAGAGAGCGTCCAAGTGTGGTTCTCGCTTTTTCAGTTCTTTCCCAGAGATTATGGTTAAGCCCTGGGCTCCATTCCCTTCACCCACAGCTTTTAAGCCCTCCAAGTCTTCGAGTTCCTCTTCTGTTCTAGCAATTACATGTTTTCCACAGAGTCTGTAGGGTACATCAAGTTGCTTTGCCAACTGTGGAAACATCAGTCGCCCTTCAACACATAGTTTGGCCTTCAAACTCCCTTTCGGGTAGTAGAGACCAGTGTGAATGACTCCGCTGTTACCTTTGCTAACACCGGAACCCACGTCGGTCTCCTTCTCCAACAGCACTGTTTCAATTTTGAACTTTGCTAGTTCTCTTGCGATAGCACAGCCAACCACACCAGCCCCAATCACCAATACTTCACTTTTGCCGCTCACAGTGAGTCATCTCGTGCTCATTAATAATAGAAGGAAAAGATAGCGTGTGCTCTAATAAAAACTATTTTCAAATAATTGTTCAAATCAACTCCCGCTACCAAACTCACCTTGAAGTTTCTATGCTAGCGATATGAATGTGTCAATTATAACTGGTGATTCAAACGGTTATGTGAAGCTGCTTCCGTTACCAATTAGCGATAATTTTGGGTTGTTTCCTAAAAATTCTGTTTTAGATGTGTTTTTGGGTTTTGCTCATTAATCTGCGGCTGTGAGTGGTGACTTGAAGCAGGGAGAAAGATTTCATGCATTTTTGTTTTGATTCTGAATACGAATTGATTATTAACAGCAATACATATTTTGCTTTCATATGATTTAAATGCAAATCCCGAAAACATCTGTTAGACAAAAAGGGTGTGTGGCGGAAGTCAACCAAAGTGTCTAACAGACTTGACGCGGTTGAAAAAGGGAAAGACTTGAACAGTTTCTTTGCTGAAGCTGTAGATGACACGCTGAAACAGATTTTCAAAGAAGATGGCGCCAAGGTCATCTATGAATTTTTGGAGAACCACTCACGTTTGAAGTTGGAAGAGGTTGCTGACAAACCCGAGGTCTTTTCTGCTATTTTAGAGATGCTTATGGTTTCAGCAGCACATGTGATAGAAAAAATGATTCTCAAGAACCTGTATCGTAGGCTGGGGTTGAAATTTGAGGAGAAATCAGGCTACGAATTTCCGGACTACATACGAGAGCTGAGGGAGGAATGAATGATTGGGCTCCGTGCTATTGGGAAGCTATTTAGCCATTCTTTCATTAGTTTTTGCATTGCTTTTCAGCTACTTGTTTCAGCGAGATAAAGATAAACGCAAACTAATGTTCCTGCTAATTTTTGTTTACAGCTTTTTCATACGTATACCGGAGATGATTCCCAGCCTTGAAAACACCCAGATTCTGAGCAAAATAATTGACTGGGGTCCTTTACCCATAACATCGGCTATCTTGATTGCGGTTATCTCCAATCTGTTGAGACAGAAAGATTTCATGAAACCATT
Organism: uncultured Candidatus Bathyarchaeia archaeon; assembly: GCA_964455275.1. GTDB lineage: Archaea > Thermoproteota > Bathyarchaeia > Bathyarchaeales > Bathyarchaeaceae > Bathyarchaeum. The sequence goes on from CAYVVO010000285.1 coordinate 11,401, forward strand.
CAAACTTTTTCTCTTCCTCCTAGTTACATCCGCAGTCATGATGTTTCTTCCCTTTCCTGCGAACCCCTACCCCGAATTCCTATACTCGATTATATCGATGGTCACGATTGCCGTCTCGGTTTACTTGGTCTTCAAAAGAAGGAAAGTTCCAGATTTCATGTTTTTGCTCGCTATGGCATGCTTCAGTTTAGCTGAACTTGGAAGGGGCATAATGGGTTCAGGACTAGAGTTTATCGTTTTTAGTTATACGTGTGCCCACATGTTCCTAGCTCTTGTTTTCGTAACTGCAAGGGAAAACGGAGGAAGTGGAATCACCTCTTTCTTTGCTCTTGAAAGAGAATTTGAAAAGACCCAGCAAGAGCTGGAAATCTCACGGGACCAATTAATGAGGGCTGAGGATAACTTCAAATCTTTGGTGAATCTCATCGCCGACCCGGTGGTGATTGTTGATCATAAAGGTCATTTTTTGGAAATCAACGATAAACTAGTAGCATCAACAGGATTCAGTAAAGAGGAGTTGCTTGGAAAAAACTTTATGAAAACAGATATTGTCACAACAAAAAGCAAAGCAATTCTAATGAAGAATCTAGCGCAGAGAATGATGGGAATTAACGTTAAACCATACGAGATTGAGGCAAACACAAAAAGCGGCGAAATCATAAATTTGGATGTAAATGCAAATAGAATTGAATACAAAAACAAAAGCGCAGACTTAGTTGTGTTCCGTGACATCA
>CAYVVO010000286.1:0-1853 GCA_964455275.1 uncultured Candidatus Bathyarchaeia archaeon
TTGGTGTGCACTCGGAAAAAGTTTAGTTGCAAAAAAATGTGGGAGCGGGGAACCTTTACTTTATTCCCCATTTTTTGGTGATCTTTACCAGTATGAAGATGACAACGGCAACGATGATGAAGGTTATCAGTGCCACCAGAAAGTTTCCGACGCCAAATATTTGCTCTCCTAAATCGTATTGGAGACTCGCTAAATCTGAAAGCCCAGGCAATGCGAGACCTATCGCCGGCAACAGCAAATCTTTAACGAGCGATTGAATCAGCAAGCCCAAATAAACGCCCATGATGAATGCAACAGCCAACCCTAGCACCTTGTAGTTTTCCAGAAACTCTTTGAACTCATCCCACATGCCCTTAGGAGGCGGCGGAGGCGGAGCAGGCTTAGCTGCCAACAGCTCGCGTATCTGTTTAAGCTCTTTAAGCATTTCATTCTCTTTTGACATCTACTCACCACCCTAACATTACCGTTTTTCGCCTTTTAACGTCTGCTGTGCCTTGTAAAACGATTTAATCTTATTGAAAATAGTGAAAACACAAAAAATATATTAGAAACAGGATGCTCCTAGGGATAACTTTACATATTAGAATTTAACTCTGAAAGGTGCGAGGAACATTGGGACTAAGATCATTCTTTCAGTCAGCATCCAGATTGCTGAAACTTGCTACCAAACCCGGCAGAACCGAGCTCTGGCTCTCGATAAAGATATGCTTCCTAGGCGTAATCGCAATCGGAGGAATCGGCTACATAATCCAACTCATAGGTTCTGTATTGCCGGGCGCGGGGTGACCAATTATGGGCGAGGAAAAGAAAATTTCAACAGCAGTCTTTGCCGTACGAACCACCGCAGGGCAAGAAAAAAACGTGGCAAACCTAATCGAAGCAAAAGCGAAAATGGGCGAGATTCCGATAAAAGCCGTGCTTGTGCCTGAGATGCTGAAAGGCTACGTTTTCATCGAAGCTGATGGACCCCACTCCGTAGAGAAAGCCATAGCCGGAGTCAAACATGTACGATCCAGAGTCCCTGGAATTGTGACTTTTCCGGAAGTGGAACGATACATCATTGTAAAACCGGTGATAGAAGAATTAGACGACGACGACCTCGTCGAAGTTGTTGGAGGACCCTTCAAGGGAATGAGAGCAAAAATCACAAGAGTCGATAAGGCAAAGGAAGATGTGACCCTTGAGCTTTTGGAAGCCACCTTCACATTACCGATCACAGTTCACGCCGACTACGTGAAACTTGTGGAGAAAGCCAAAAAGGAAGAATAGAAAACATGGGAGAAAAGAAGATTATTGAAGCCTTAGTTAACGGCGGGCAAGCTACCGCTGGACCTCCCCTTGGACCCGCGCTTGGACCCTTGGGAGTCAATGTTCTAGCTATAGTGGAAAAAATCAACGAAATAACGAAGGATTACTCTGGCATGAAGGTGCCGGTGAAGATCAGCGTTGACACCGAGAACAAGCAGTTCGAGGTGACTGTTGGTACACCCACAACTTCGGCGTTGATCATCAGCGAGCTGGGAGTATCGAAAGGTTCAGGGGTTCCTAACACTGAAAAGATTGGTGACCTCTCCTTGGAGCAAGCAATACGGATTGCCAAACTCAAAGGCGACAATGTGCTAGCTAGAGACCTAAAGGCAGCGGTTAACGAAGTTTTGGGAACCGGCGTGAGCATGGGCGTAACGGTTGAAGGCAAAGACCCGCGCGAAATTCAAAAGGAAATCAATGAAGGAAAGCATGACGCCATACTAGCGGGATAAGTTTAAGAGAAGATTTTTATAACTGGCTCTTGTACGTCAATGGCGCGAGGCTCATAGAATGCCACTGAACATGAAAAATATCCTTGCTGCAGT
>CAYVVO010000287.1:0-1845 GCA_964455275.1 uncultured Candidatus Bathyarchaeia archaeon
AGCATCTTTACGGTTTGCACCCAATATAAAAATGTGAAACTGGCTATTTTTACGTTACTAACTGTTCCAATTATCCGAAGCGTATTTTAGGCGATAGATTATTAACAGAGAAATACGTGAAACTCTTCTATCAGGAGAACAGATAACGTGAGCAAACCTATGGACGTGGGCGCCCTAAGAGTCGGCAGCTACATAATCATCGACGGTGACCCATGCAAAATAGTAAGCTACAGTAAATCGAAACCTGGAAAACATGGCTCTGCAAAGGCTCGTATTGTAGCCATAAGCGTCTTCAGTGAAGCTAAAAAGACCATAGTGAAGCCTGTAAGTGCGCAGGTTGACGTTCCCCTCATAGAGAAAAAAACTGGACAAGTCATCGCCTTGTTGCCGTCTGCTGTTCAGCTGATGGACTTGGAGACTTATGGAATGCTTGAAGCGCCATATCCAGAGGATGAGGAACTAAAATCAAAACTGGATTCCGGCGTTGAAGTTGAGTATTGGCAAATTCTGGGCAGAACAAGGATAACGCGAACAAAGGGCTAAACTCTCTTTTTCTGACCGGGCTCTTTCTGTAACTACCTTTTTAAAACGCCAACAGCAAATCTTCCTGATAGAGTATTTTTAACTGTGGCGGGAAAAGTTGAAGCGCGTAAAACATATGCAACTGAAGGATGGCTTAACCGTAGGCGCACTCGTTTCTGAAATGAACGAGTGTGGAGTGCTTGGCGCCGGAAAAATTGGTAAAGCAGCCGAAATTGTAAAGGAAATATTCGGTGACAAAGATTATACGGTGTTCTTGACCCTAGCAGGTCCTCTAGTTCCAGGGGGACTACGGCAAATAATCAGAGACCTGATAGAGCAAGAATACGTGAATGCAATTGTGACCACCGGAGCTAACATGGTGCATGACATGGTGGAATCCCTTGGTCACCGTCACTGGATAGGCACCTTTCTTGCCGAAGACAAAGAACTGAAGAACCAGAACATCGGGCGAATAGGCGACATCTACATCGGGCAGGATGCCTTCAAGGATTTAGAAGAATGGATATACAAGACCCTGGAAAGCATACCTGAAGAGAAGAGAGAACGCATATCCACCACCGAGCTTCTTTTTGAGATAGGCAAAAGAATTTCCGATCCCGAATCTATCCTCGCCACCGCAGCAAAGAAACGAGTCCCCATCGTAAGCCCCGGCTTAGTGGATTCCATAGCTGGCTTCCACATGTGGATGTTCGGGCAAGACAAAAAATTGAGGATAGACCCGCTCCTTGACACGCATAAACTCGTGGATATTGTTTACGAAGCCAAGAAAGCAGGGATAATCATCTTGGGCGGAGGCTGGCCTAAACATTTCGCCCTCTTCGCCAATACTTTCAGAGAAGGCGTCGACCGTGCAATCCAGATCACAATGGATCGACCAGAACCCGGTGGACTAAGCGGAGCCACTTTGAAAGAGGCGATTAGCTGGGGAAAAGTGAAGCCTGAAGGAAAAGAGGTGACAGTCATCTGCGACGTTACCATAGCCTTCCCCTTGATTATAGCTTCAGCCTTGGAAGATCTCGGAAAGACTCATTAGACGAGTAAAAGAGAGTTTTCAGGAAGCCGATGATGCAAGAAGAGCCGTCGGAATTGTGAAGATGCGAGCAAGCTGAGGCTTCAGATTGTTATTCAACTTTGATTTCGTATCACTTTTTTCTTGGAAAGCGTACCTCTAAGATGCCTCCTTTACAGGAGATTTTCATTTTTTCCGCATCAAAAGCTACATGTACGCGACCTTGGCAACGTAGAAAAGAAAACTCTCCCTGCCTATGATAGATGCCCAAATCAGCGAACCGCACTTTTTTC
>CAYVVO010000288.1:0-1224 GCA_964455275.1 uncultured Candidatus Bathyarchaeia archaeon
ATGTGCTGTGGCATTTTCGAAGACTCTGTAGTCTATATAGATTACTGGGTATATGTATATATTATCCGCTCAGTTATTGAAACCCATGCAGAAAACAAAAATTAGCACAGTTGGAGGTGAGCGTGGAATGAGATGCCCTGACTGTAACTCGGAAATGAAAATGGATAAAGAATGCGGCTACATGAAGCAATACAGATGCGACGTCTGCGGAAGAGTGGAAACGTTGTGGACCGTCTGCGTAACCGCGTAAACTCCCAATTAGAAAACAGTTTTTATTAAAAAATAGAGTAATCATCAATCACGTTTTGGCTGTTTTTACGATTCCAGTTTTATTCACATGCCACATTAGGAAACCTCTCACTAGTGGCTGATCGCCTTCAACCGTAGCAACATAATCAGCCGGTTCGTTAGCAAACTTGATGCAATCCCTAAAAGTCATACAATATTCCACCGCAGTGCTTTTCTGTGTAGAACAACCGATGTATAGTAAACAGACGGGTGAAAGTGTACGGTGAACAAAAATTTGGCGGCGGTGTGCGGGCTATTCTGTGGAACCTGCGAACATTTAGGCACAAAATGCCGAGGATGCGGACAACAGAAAGGAAAACCATTCTGGACAGCCATGATGAACGTTGAATCCTGCCCATTATACAACTGCTGCGTTAACACGAAACAGCTAGAGCATTGCGGTTTATGCAGTGAACTTCCCTGCGAAACATTCTTGGCGTTACGTGACCCAGCTTTAAGTGACGAAGCGGCAGAGAAGGCTCTTATTGCACGACAAAACGACCTCATAAAAAGAAAGGAAATTGGAACAGAAAAATGGCTTAAAGAAAAAGAGGCGACAGCTTAATTTCATATTTCAACGATTTTGATGGACTCCAGCGATCTTTCAACCATTGCTTCTATGTCTAGCTTCTCCTCAGCCTTGAATACATCTTCTAGCTTCGCCTTTGTGGATGGCTGATAGGGAACTGCTGTGCATGCTCCCGCCTTCTTGCTCGAAAACCTGTATGTTCCAATCTTCCTTGCTAAGGCTTCAGTTTCTGCCTTGTCAAAACCCAGCAGCGGTCTATGGACAGGATAGTCTTTGACCGCAGCGTTCAGCACCCTCAGGTTGGTTAAGGTTTGGCTAGCCTGCTCGCCTATGGCTTCTCCAGTGACGATTCCCTCAGCCCTAAACTGTTCTGCCAGCCGCTCAGCAACCCTGTACATCATACGTTT
>CAYVVO010000289.1:0-2302 GCA_964455275.1 uncultured Candidatus Bathyarchaeia archaeon
TGTGCGGTGGACGGCGCTGGAGAAGAAGGTTTTGACTACCTGCCGCTCTTTGGCTACGAGAACAAGGTTTGACAATCGGCTGCGGTATTTGCTGAAGAAGGAGTATATTATGCGGGTTAGCCGAGGCGTCTACAGGATAACCGAGAAGGGAACGAAGTACATGCAGGTGATCTGATGTCTAGTCACGTGTATTTTTTGAGTATATCATGGTATCCTTTGACGGCTTTTCGAGGATCATCCGAGTAGATGACTGCCCTGCCTAGGCTCACCAGCGGGTTACGGGCGCACCGTATCTTGTCTGCTTGTCCGCCTTGCGGTCCTATTCCCTGCAGCAGAAACACCACCCTGTCTCCGACAATCTTCTGGATGTTCTTGATGTATGTATCCTTGACGAAGCCTGTTAAGCCTACCACGCAGCCATCAGCTCCTGACTCTTTCACTGTCTGGGCTGTATGCAGGTAGTATGGTTGCCCGTTGACCGTTGTTTCTATCATCATCTTTTCGGCTTCGGGGTTGGACATCAACGTGAGAACTATAACCCCCAAATTCTTTTCATGAGCTTTTTCCACTGTCGTTTGCATGTTGCCGGCGAAGGGAGAGAAGGTGAAGGCGTCGAAGCCCATCTTTTTTATCCAGTATAGGGCGGAGCCGTTGGAGGAGCCTATGTCGCTGAGCTTATGATCTAAAATTGCGAGCATTCCCTCTTCGTGAATCTTTTTTGTGAGTTTCGTTAGTATGTCGGTGTGTCCGAGGTAGTATTGGGTGTTCGGTTTTATGGAGCAGCAGTAGTCGCTGACCTGCTCGATGATGTCTAACGAAAAGTTGAGGATTGTCTCCGCCTCGTCCTTGGAGACGTGTCTGTCTGGGACAGTGTTTTCGTTTCTTTGGTTCGGCAGCGCCGGATCAAGGTTGATGTTGATGAAGCTGCCTTTCTCTCGGGTTGCCTTCAGGTACTGTTCGTAGAACATTTGTGACCCTTACTTCTTTGTTTTCTGCCTTTTTAACTATTAAGTTGGACGGAAAACCTTCCTTCTGACAGCCACACAAACTAGAGTAGCAACAAAAAACAGGGGCAGAAATATCCATGACGGAAACTCTGGGATGTAATCAGCGGGCGTATACTTTTCATTCACTGATAATGCCGTTTCACCATCGTAGCCTCCAATTGCGTATAGCTCATCGTTTACGACAGCAACCCCCAATGACCATCTGGGGGTTGGCATGGAAGTGCCAGTAGTCCATGTGTCATTCTCTGGATTATACACTTGAGTAAGGTTAGATGTGATGTTACTTCCGACATGCCCACCTAAAACGTAGATTCTCTTTGGAGCCAATAGTCCAGTGGTTGCGCCCGCAGCTGTACTTAATATTGCAGTGGGCACCTCTTTTCCGTAGCTCCATGTGTCAGTTTCGGAGTTATATATCTGATTCAACTGGAGGAAGTGGCCACCCGAATAGCCCCCCATTATATGTATCTTGTTGTCGGCTACTGCCGATGCGTAAAGGAAAGTGCTAGTTGGAGTTGGCGTCTTTGTGGACCATGAATCATTTGAGGGATCATAAACTTGGTTCTTGTTGGTAGACTGCTGAAAAGGAAAAACATCAACGTATTTTTTGCCGCCTATGAGGTAGATCTTGTCGCCTACAACATTTGCATCTAAGCTTGATCTGGCAGCAGGCATTGGCTCCATGGTCTCCCAAGTGTCGGTTAAGGGGTCATAAACTTCAGTTAATCCAGTGTATCCCGAGTAAGAGGGATTGCTGTCGGCGACGATTCCGCCTATGACATAGATTTTGTTCTGGTAAACAGCTGTTGCAGGATCTGTCCGTGCGGTTGGCATCGACCTCTTCTTTGTCCATGTGTCGGTGGCTGGATCATACATCTCATTAACGTTAAGGTGGTGAGTTCCATTAGAGCCTCCAATCGCATATATCTTACCATCCACAACAGCAACCCCAAAAGAAAATCTAGCAGTAGGCATAGGCTCCATGGTTACCCAAGAATCCTCAGTTGCATTAACTAGAGGCAAAGAAAGAGTCGGTAGAGTAAACAAAAGAACCAATAGTAGAGCAATTGCCGATTTGTTTTCCTTCATCCTGAATTCTCCCAGTTTCCGAGTTTACGGAGCTTTCGTCTGTAGACTGTTAAAACAACTGCTGACGCTGCAAATAGAAGAACTAGTGGTGTCCATGATGGGTCCTCTGGAATTGCGGGTATGTCGGCTGGTTCCATCAAAGGATAGTTGTCTTGGTTGTCCTCGTTTATGATGTATGGCGTGTCTCCTATTCCGTCTCCGTCAGC
>CAYVVO010000290.1:0-1089 GCA_964455275.1 uncultured Candidatus Bathyarchaeia archaeon
AAGTTTCGTTTGCGCCTCGAAAGGTGGATGGATGAGAAGGTCGCCGACAGGATAGCGGAAGAAAATGCGGCGTTAACCATATTCAGTGACATGGGAAGCGGGTACCTTGACCTGCTGGGAGAGCGGCTAGCCAACCGAGACGTAATCATTCTTGATCACCATCAACCCGTCGCAGAGGTTCCTGCCGGTTTCGTTCACGTCAATCCCCACGCTCACGGCATAGACGGGACCCGCGACCTCAGCGGCGCGGGAGTAGCCTACTTTGCAGCCAAGGAGATGGACAAGGCGAACATTGATTTAGCTTGTCTTGCTGTGGTGGGGGCTTTGGGGGACCTGCAGGACAAAAACAAGGAGCGGAGGTTGGGGGGCGCCAACGAGGTTATAGTGGAGGATGCGGTTAAGTCGGGTTGCCTCATGGTGGAAACTGATCTTCTTTTTTTCGGAAGGGAGACTCGTCCCATCCATCAGGCTCTTGCGCGTACAACGAATCCGTTTATTCCTGAGATAAGCGGTGAAGAGGATAAGAGCTTGGCTTTTCTCGTGAATTTGGGAATCAAGCCTAAAAGTGATGACAAGTGGCGTGCTTTGCGTGATCTTTCGTCTGAGGAGAAGAAGAGGCTGCTCTCTGCCATTGCTGATCATTTGGTGTCGAAGGGGTTAGACGGGGATGTTGTGTCTGATTTGGTTGGGGAGGTTTACACTTTGACTGGGGAGGAGCCTTGGACGCCTCTCAGGAGCGCTCGGGAGTTTTCTGTGCTGCTTAATGCCACTGGGCGCATGGGTAAGGCTGGGTTGGGCGCGGCTATCTGTATGGGCGACCGGAAGAAGTGTCTGGAGGAGGCGACAGAGGTGATAATGGAGTATCGGCGGACAATCACCAAGTATCTTCGTTGGGTTACCGAGAAGCCGGGGCGCTTGGAGGAGCTGGAGAGCATCTATGTTGTTCGTGGGGACGGCTTCATAGACGAGAAGGTTCTGAGTCCAGTGTGCACCATATTGTCGACGACTCTCACTCAGTTGGGGAAGCCGATTATCGCTTACGCCACTATTTCTGAGGAGAATCAGGTTAAGGTGTCATCCAGAGGGTCA
>CAYVVO010000291.1:0-2094 GCA_964455275.1 uncultured Candidatus Bathyarchaeia archaeon
TACGGCAACCAACATTGGAGACGTGGCTGGCGAGTTTTCGCTGAATCTTTTTGTAAATGACGTAAAACGGGAAACCAAAGTTGTCCAGTTGGGTGACGGCGAAACCGCAACTGTAGAATTTGAAGTTGCTGAAGATGCTGAAGGCGACTACGCGGTTAAGTTAGGGGATTTGTCCACCTCCTTCCGCGTTAGCTCCGATGCTCCACCCATTAAACCAGCAGAGTTTCAGGTAACCGAGTTAACGGTTAATCCCCCCTCTGTTATGGTGGATGAAGCTGTGGAAATCTCGGTTAAGGTAACTAATGTTGGAGAAGCCAGTGGCAGTTACACGGTGAACCTCAAAATCGATGATACAGTACGCGAAACAAAGGATGTTGCCTTGTCTGGCGGCGCAACTGAGGTTGTAACCTTTGAAGTGACTGAAACAAACGCTGGTACATACAATGTTGAAATAGACGGCTTGGCAGGATCGTTTACTGTTGAAGCCCCGATTGCTGCATCAGAAAACATCGATTTGGTAAGGATGTTTGTAAAGCCATACGAAGTATGGGAAGGAGAAACGGTAACAGTCACAGCTAAAGCCAACAACAAGGCAAGTGAAGAGGGTGTCCTTAGTGTAAGGCTTCTTGTCGGTGGCGAAGTTTTAGCGACAAAACAGGTTACTTTGGCTACAAGTGAATCTGATGCGACAATTGAATTCACGATTACAGCCGGTCCAGCAAACCCTGAATCAAAAAAGGGTTACCCCATCGAGTTGGTAAACCTCGGCAATCAAAGCGACACTTTAAAGGGATATTTTGTAGTTGCCCCTGATGGCTTCCACACTCTCTCTGTTAACAGGGCAGGCGGTGGTATCAAACCAATGATATTTACTCTCAACGGCGTAAAATATGAAACGCCATACGTTGAACTGTTACCCGTGGGAGACTACAGTCTTAGCACAGACGAAATTGTCGATGTTGGAACGGGCATAGTGGAATTTTTACACTGGAACGATGGAGTAGAAACTGCATCAAGAACTGTCACTTTGGACAAGTGGCAATCAATGATTGCGCAGTACATCGTAATTAGCGGATATGCGTGCTGTCCTTCACTTTACATTTGGAACGGAATCAACTACACCTACATCACTGAAGTCTCAAACGCGGGTTGGCTAGGATACATGGATTACATGAACGAAGACGGCAACATAGTTTTCAGTGGAGGAAACCCATGGGACCACGTCAAATTGGATGCAAACCAATTAGAAGTAAAAACTGATCCTGAAATGGGCTACGACTATTATGACCTCGTACTCTTTCAACAATGGGATGAAATCTTCTATTTAGACAACGTTTACCTAGTGGTTGTTGACCACTCAGCGGACATCGACGTTTACTCAACCATGGTGAATTACGTCAACCGAGGCTTCTACGGGGAAATCTACACCATAGACGAAGACAAGTTAGTAACGCCAGTTTCAGTCACAAACGAAAACGGAGAAGACGTCCTGTCTCACATCTCCCAACTTGACGGTGTCTTCACGCCAGCCATCAACGGAGTTGACAGCCCATCATGGGACAACATCCAAGTGAACCAGTTAACGCTGGATTTAGGCGACTTGTCTGACGCACCAGCAATTAAGCTCCTGATCAACGGAATGGTCGATTGGGGACCAGCTCAACCCTATTACGATTACATCGAACTGTTCGATGAGGCATATGCTGCAGGGTTAGTGGAAAACGGTACTCAACTGTATCCTGCTCCCTACATGGAGGTTATGGATGCACAAGGTAACTGGGTACGGATTCCACAGGACCGTCAGATGCCGACCCCAGCAGATTACGTTCCCAGAACCTTCGCCGTAGATTTGGATGGGCTTTTCCCCGAAGACGTGACCGAATACAAACTTAGAATCACTAACTTCTGGAATGTAACATTCGATTACATCGGAATAGACACAACCCCACAACAGGAAGTAACAATTACCGAAATCGATCCCATCGCCAATTTCAAACCACTGGAGTTTGGCACCACAATCTCAAACGCTTCAGGATACTTCACAAAGTACGGTAACGTAACACAACTGCTTCTAGAAGCAGACGACATGTACGT
>CAYVVO010000292.1:0-1689 GCA_964455275.1 uncultured Candidatus Bathyarchaeia archaeon
TTCTTGCCTTTCACAACCGTACGTATGCCGTGTGCGAGTTCACTGTAAACCGCTTCTGTCTTGCCGATCTTGTTGATGTATTGGTCGGCACCCAAGTTCAACGCTTTGATAGCCACTATTTCTCTGCCTTTTCCGGTGAAGATGATGAACGGAATGCTGTTCCCGCTGTCTCTCAGTTCCTTCAAAAATTCAAGCCCGTCTTTCCCCGGCATAATGTAGTCACAAACGATCACATCAAAGGTTTTGGCTTCCATTTTCTTCATGGCTTCTTCAACAGACGAGGCAGTTTCCACATGGAATGAGCCTTGCATTTCCAAAATTGGTTTCGCGGCTTTCAGCAAGCCAGCTTCGTTGTCCACATATAAAATATGAATCAGTGTCTCCTCAGTCGAGACTGTGTTGCCCTTGGGTAACGACCCCGCAGCAGGACTTACCATCTAACTCAACTTCTCCTGTTCCACCACACAATTGGGTTCTTATTTGCTCCCCCATAATTGTGAGTAGACTCTATAACATTTGTGAAATCAGGTTACAAATCGATAAAATTGATAATTCAGATTCGGAGCCATCTCTAAAACGCTTATTGACTGCGGGCATCGGGAATGGGCATCCTCCCTCTTTTTAGCCGATTTTCAGAAAAAAGGCTGTTTTCAACAATCCACTGTTATCAGGAGCCTAATATGCTCGGGGATGTGGATAGCAGATAATTATCTTGCTTGGAAAAACAGAAAAAACACTGTTTTCAACAATGAACTTCTATTAGGAGGCTAATATGACGGTTGGTTGGCTGTTATTCGGTTTTGGCTATAACCAGAAAGATTCCTACCGCTACGATTACTACGCCGGTGGCTGTGAAGATGCCTGAAAAGTGGCTGATGTCGCCTGCTGGGGGATTACTGGAGTAGAATGCCACTATTGCGCCTATGATGATGAATATCAAGCCGAATATTTTCTCGGCGACTGTTAATCCTATGGGCACATCCTCGCTCATGCCAGAACCCTCAAGGTTTAACTTTACAGTCCCAAGACTTATTTTAATATAATGGTCATTCAGAGTGAAAAGAACAGGTTTTTGTGGTCTATTAGTTTGTTCTCAGAATCAGCCTGTTCTTGGATGCACAGTGGATTAGGCAATTTCCATTTAGCAGCTGCTGAGAAGAGGATTCAAACGACTACGTATTTCAGTGGTTTTCCTTGTCGGTCAAGTATTATCATGTTTTTTTCTGTTTGGTATGGGTAGGCGGTTATGAGCATTATTCTGCCGTAAAACTTGTTCAAGTCTGTAACTGAGGGACGCAGAGCGCCTGATGGGTGGGAGTGGGCAACCCCAACAACTGAGAAATCGATTGGAAGCATGCTTAAGGGGAAAGCGGAGAAGGTGTTTCCATGAGTTGCCAACGGCGGAATCTGAGTGTCGTTGACTACAATTTTGTGTTTGTCAACTTTTCCTTTCAAGAGAAGAATCGATTCTCTGGGATGAAGCATCTGTGCATAACTCAAAATACTGTCCACAACAGCACGCTCAACAAAAACCTCTTTACCCAAACCAGTCCCTCGCCCAATTAAACCATGAACTTTATGTTTTGTGCGTTGCCGTTTTTCGGTAAGCCTCTAAGTAGTCCTCAGCGAATTTGTCTGCGTATTTTTCTATGCCTCCATGCGCGTCTGTCTCTCTTCTGAGGTGATGAT
>CAYVVO010000293.1:0-5952 GCA_964455275.1 uncultured Candidatus Bathyarchaeia archaeon
CGCTAGAAAACAACAAACCGCAACAACAGATATCGTTCTACTTTTCTTTTGCAACCATTACCTCAGTTGCCTTGATTACAGCTTCAATGGTGTCTCCAGCTTTCACGTCCAGTTCTTCGACTGCTTCTTTGGATATGATCGCCGTTATTACAGCAGGCGCCTCTATTTTGATTTTGACTTTCGCGGTTATTATGCCCTTATCGACTTCCTGAACTGTTCCCTTCAATCTGTTTCGTGCACTTATTTTCAATCCAATATCCTCCCAACGCGTTTCCTCGCCCATTACTTCACTCAAGTAGCCTTCAGCCCTATGGTATTCGCTCAGCAATTTTGTGCCTAACTCTGTGAGCGTGGCTCCCCCTCCCCCTTTGCTGCCGCCCTTGAAGGTATTCACCACAGGTTCGCCAAGTCTTTTCTCCAGTTTCGCCAAGTAATTCCAGACGTACCGGTAAGACATTCCCGTTTTCTTGGCTGTCTTAGAAATGGATTCCACCTGTTTGATGGTTTCCAGGATTTCTGCTCCGCCTTTTCCTATCAGAGGCTCTCCTTTGTATTCAAGCCAGAGTTTGAACAGAAGTTTGTGCTTGTTTTGAGTTAGCATGGGCTTCAATATCAAATATGACCTGTTAAACATATAAAACCAATGGGAACGTAAGGCAAAACTCTGTTCTGCTAACTTCGCGGGATTCAAAATGCTTCCATGTGTTTTATCTTTTAATCAGGTGTATAGCCGTTGCCTTGAATGAAGCGTACACCTTTTCTCCAACCTTTAGTCCCAGCTCTTCGATTGCCTGTTTTGTCACCAAAGCCGAGAGCCCATTATCCATGTATATCCTGAATGTCGCCCCAAACTGGCTTATTCTAGATATCTTTCCACTGACGCTGTTTCGTGCACTGCTCTCCAACTTAACCTTAGACAAAATAATGTTTTCCGGTCGGATAAACACATTCACTTCCCCTTCCTCGAGGTTTGAAAGAGCCCGTATCTGATACTTTCCAGTTTCCACCATGACCACGCCATCTTGGTTAGAGATTATCTTTCCCTTGACAACGTTTTCTACGCCAACAAACGTTGCTATCTCCTCGGTTTCAGGCTCATTAAACACCCTATATGGCTTGTCAACCTGAACAAGTTCACCATCCATTATCACACCTATCCGATCAGCCAACGCTAAAGCCTCATCCTGATCATGGGTAACATGAATTGTAGTCGTGCCTCGCATTTCATGAACTCTTTTAAGTTCCTCCCTAAGCGTTTCCCGGGTTCTGGGGTCCAGAGCGCTCAAGGGTTCATCCAAGAGCAGAATGTCAGGGTCTATTACCAGCGAGCGGGCTAAGGCAACACGTTGCTGTTCGCCTCCAGAGAGAGTGGAAGGCAGCCTATTCTGCAGATAGGAGATACCCATCGAATCCATGATGTCCTGAACTTTGGTTTCGACTTCTGTTTTGGGAATCTTCTGCATTTTCAGTCCAAAAGCCACATTTTCTTTTACATTCATGTGAGGAAACAATGAGTAATCCTGGTAAACAAAACCGATGTTCCGCTTCTCCGGTGGAATGCACGTGATGTCCTTTCCATTCAGCAAAATTTTTCCTTCACGCGGAACATAGAATCCAGCGATTGTTTCAAGAATTAATGTTTTTCCGGCGGCTGTAGGTCCAAGGATGATGAAGTGTTCTCCTTTGTTTACGTTGAATGACACATTTTTCAGGGAGAAATCGTCCCATTCGTGGCTAACATTCTCTAGGGTAATCATCTTTTCTTCTCCCAGTACTTAGAAGATGCACGTAGCAGAATGAAAATGCCTATGCAGATGAGTATCAAGAGAACGGCTATTGGTTGAGAGCCTGCTAGACCATGAGTGGTGAATTTGTAAAATATTAAAACTGGTGCAATCATGGGGTAGAACGCTATTATTATCACGGCGCCGAACTCGCTTATACCCCGAGCCCATGCCATCACAGCCCCAGAAAAAAGGTGACGAACAGTCAACGGCAACGTTATCTTGTAGAACGATTTCCATTGGCTGGCACCCAAGGTTCTGGCGACACGTTCAAGGCGTGGATTGATGCTTTGGAACCCTTCTCTGGCTGCGTTTACATAGAATGGCGCGCTTACAAACAGCATCGCCACTACAATGCCCCACATAGAATCCTCAAAGACGACGCCAATGTTGCTGAAGGCTTCTCCTACAGGACTTCTGCTCATAAACAGCGAATACAACGCTATTCCAGCGACACTGTGCGGTATTATCACGGGCACATCTATAACCGATTCGACAACAGTCTTCCCAAGAAAATCGTGTCTAGCAAGAACATAAGCCAAGGGAGTTCCCAGAATTGCCGCAATCACAGTTGCCAAAAAGGAACAATAAAAGGTCAAAACGATGGCTTCAATAACCTCTGGGTCGGCAGCCGCTTCCAGAAGACCCGCCATATCGAATGCAATCTGCCGAAAAATCATATTAAAAAGTGTTAGTACGGTAAAAAGAATTAGGAGAGAGCCTACGAACAAAAAAATTAGGGAAAGGGAGTGGCGTTTGACGCCTGTTAAAGCTTTTTTGGTTGCCATTTTCTACGGCACGACATATGTTTTAAGGCTTTCAGGAATCTTGCTTATGTCATTTGTTACTGCTGGAACGACTGGTGGTTGTCCATTGTTGTTAAACACTGTTTGTCCAAAATCGTTTATGATGTATTCTACGAATTCCGCGGCAAGGGTTGGATTGGGGGCATTTGTGGGTATAGTTAAACCGTAGACGATTGGTTTTCCAGTGCTGGTTGTTGTGGTTTTCTCGATTTTCACAGTTTTGTATAGGTTTGCATAATCTGCGGAACTCAAATCGATAGTAACAGGCAATTCCAGATAGTTTAAGCCGTGTTGCTTGGCTACACTTGAGTATTCAAAGGCGTAGTCTAAGCCGCCTTCCTGCACAAATGTGACCAGTTCAACTGACTTTTCTCTGATCATCAGCCTTTCGGTGTTGGGATTCAAGTCTGTCATGTTAGCGTCGATAATGTAGGTGCCGGCGTCCTCCGAAACTGTAATGTCCGAATTAGCTTCGATTAAATCTTCAAAGATCATGTCGTCGCCATATTCATGTTCGGCAAGCTGTATAACCATTGGAGACCTGTATCCGCAAGGGTCAAGGTTGGGATCAGAGAAACCCCACTTCACATCGCTTCTTCTAAGAATGTCATACCAATTATCGGCAGTTATCTCATCAGCATATTTACTGTTATCACTATACGCAAGGGTCATTCTGTTAACAGCAAATATTATATACCAATCTGCGTAGTCCGAATCTTCCGTCATCATCATGCTAGGTATCAAACTGTAATCGGCTGATGCTAGCACATCACATTCTTCGCCACTTTCCGTGATTTTCTGGACACAAGCGACACTGCCCGCTGGCTCTAATTGGACATCAACGTTTGGCTTGTCTGCTTCGAACTGAGCTTCGATATCCTCGAATGGAAGTGTCAGGCTACCTGCACAGAATACCTTCAGAACCGTTTCCTCTGGCTCAAAGGTTGTATAGTACCAAACACCGCCTATCGCCGCAACAGCAACAATGGCAACAATCGCAGCTGCTAAGATTTTGCTTATTCCAGTTTTTGAGATTTTGATTTTTTTCACATAATCACCTTGTTATGTATGGCTGAACATATCGAATGTAGGGTCTTATATACATATCGGCAATAACATTAGCCAAAAAATAACTTACATAACAAGTAAAAATTGTGTCCTCAGCTCAGTAGATTAGTGAGTGGCGCTGAAATAGTTGTAACATCAGCATCAGAAAACCCGCCATGACAAGAAAAATACCCACCACAACAAGATATGTTCCTGAAATAAGGCTTTCTGAGTTCATCACATCATTGCTCATAGATGTGCCGGAGAAAAATACGGCTAAACCCACCAGAATCAGAACGCTGGCAAACATCATCACTTTTAGGCGCATGCCAAACACTTTCACATAACTTCTCTGTTGAATCCACAAAAAGCATTTACGAACAGAGAATGCTGATTAAAAATAAGTTCCGCTGCCACTTAGACCACCTTTTGTTTTTTTGTCTCCTACTTTGCTTGGGGTTTGCAGGTTACTTTCTGAGACCAAAAACAATTTTATGAAGGCAAAAGAATCCTTTAGAGCAATAGAAAGGACGCTACAACTTCATGATCAAAGCAGTGATTTTCGACCTCGATGGCACTCTCAAAGAATTTAACCTAGACACCAAAGCTTGCAGAACTAAAATCATAAAGCTCCTCACCCAACTAGGCTTCTCCCGCTCTCTTTTCTCGCTTAACGAAACCGCCTTCGACATGCTGAAAAAAGTTAAAAAATCTCCGATAACCGAGGATGGAAAAAATCAGTTCGCAAAAATCAAGGATATGGTGTTTTCTGTTGTAGAAGAGTTCGAGTTGGAGGCTGCCAGAACAGCCAAAATTTTTGAGGATATCCCGGAGACCCTGAAGGCATTGAGGGACATGAAACTGAAAATTGCTTTGTGTACTATAAGCAGCGAAAAGGCGACAAAATATGTTCTTAAGCGCTTTCATCTTGAACAGTTTTTTGATGCTGTAGTCACGCGGGATTCTGTTTTTGAGGTTAAGCCCCATCCTACGCATCTGGAGGCTGCATTGGATGCCTTGAAAGTTAGGTCTCAGGAAGCTGTGTTAGTGGGAGACAGCGTTAAAGATGTTGAATGTGCTGTCCAGCTTAATGTCCTTGCTGTGGGGGTGACAACAGGCCTTTCGTCCCTAGAAGAGTTGACCTGCTCTGGCGCTCACTACATAGCCTCTTCAGTCACCGATATTCCAATCCTAGTAGAGCAGCTTAACAGAGAAACTGTTGAATAGCTTATTCATGTTCAACCATCAATATTCCGAATCGGATTCAGCAAGATTACTGATCAATAGTTTCATTTCGCAATTATCTTATACTCTAGTACATTGAATTAATAATAGTCTTCAAAAGCTTAATTTCACGGGCAAATAGGACGATGAAACCACACATGCTAGAATCACCTGCTGAACAGTTACAAAAAAGGCTTGTAAGCTCAAAACCTGAAACGTTGATACGCGTTTTGCATGTGGATGATGATGCTGACTTTTTGAAATGTTCTAAACGAATTCTGGAAATGCATGATCCGTTCCAAATAGAAACTGCCTTATCTGTCAAGGAAGCCCTGCAAAAACTTAAGCAAAAATCGTATGACGTGATTGTTTCTGACTATCAGATGCCTGAAAGAAATGGATTGAACCTCTTGAAAGAATTGAGAAACAGAGGAAACAATGTTCCATTCATTTTGTTCACCGGAAAAGGCAGAGAAGAAATAGCGATTGAAGCCCTTAATCTCGGCGCCGACAGATACTTCAACAAAAACGGAAAACCCGAAACAGTGTACGGGGAACTTTCACACAGCATAATAGCCGCTGTGAACGCTAAACGTGCGGAAAAAGCCCTTCAAGATTCTGAAGAAAAATATCGAAAGCAGTTTGAGGAAGCCATGGATGCAATTTTCTTGGCTGATGCAGAAACAGGTATACTAGTTGACTGCAACCGTGCGGCAACAAAGTTGGTTGGCAGAAAGAAATCAGAGTTAGTTGGTAAGCATCAGCGGATTCTCCATCCCCCTGAAGCAATCGAGGGCAGATTTAGCAGAAGTTTCAGGCAGCATATCACAGAAAAAGAGGGAAATGTTCTGGAGGCGCAAGTAATCACTAAAAGTGGAGAAATAAAAGCTGTTGAAATCAAGGCTAATCTCTTTGAACTGGGCGATAAAAGGGTACTTCAAGGGATATTCCGAGATGTCACAAACAGGAAAAAAATTGAGGAACAACTGCGCCGAGAACGAGAAACGCTTGAACTTGTCACCGCTAGCATTGGCGCTGGGCTCACAATCATCTCGAAAGACTATAAAATTTTATGGGCAAACAAATTTCTT
>CAYVVO010000294.1:0-18012 GCA_964455275.1 uncultured Candidatus Bathyarchaeia archaeon
TCTCCACAAAATTTTGCCGGTCTCAGCATCGAAACAGAAGAACATGTTGTCGTGCTCGCTTGCCTTGAGCAACTTTCCCTCATAGTAGGAGCCGGAGAAGCTCATTGCCCCTGTTGTCTGCGTATCCCAGAGAACGTCGCCTGTAGTGGCGTTAAGAGCCACCTGGTGAGTCTCAAACGATCCGGGGAAAACTCTTCCGTTGCCATACTGTATGCCCGTTCCCGCTGATGTGCTACCGGACACGTAGGCTTCCCATTCCAGTGTAGGCGGCTCTGCGGGGTTAGAGAAGTTCCAAGCTTGAACCACCGAGTCGCCTTGAACATAGAACATTTCTTCTTCTGGGCTGTAAACACTCTCTGCCCAATAGGATACCTTAGCAGAAAAATCGCTGCTGGTCCACAAGATTTCTCCAGTTTCTGTTTCAAGACAGTATTCTGCCACAACAAGGCGGGTTTCATCGATTTTGAATACTGCTGGCCAACGCATATTCCCAGGAAGGGGCGTGCTCCAGATGATGGCTCCGGTGTCCTTGTCTAGGGCGATGACGTTCGTTGCTGTTGTAACCAGGACTTTGCCGTTGAAGGCTGTGACATAACTTTGTATGCCCTCTATGCTTGTTTTCCACAGTATCTCTGGTGATTCCGGGGCTGGTCCCTCTGAGAAACGTGTGAAACCTGGGTCGCCGTGAATCTGTGGCCACTCATACTGAAGTAAATCATCTTCGTCAACGATGCCGCTCGCAGAATCGGAGAACACCATAAAAGACGACAAAGTCAGTAACAAAACCAGTGCGGATGTGGCTATCAGATGGGTGTGCTTTGGGGTTTTCATGCTTTTTCACTTTAAGGAGTTAGTTTGTGTTAGGGCAAAACCGCGGTTTCTTCTATGCATCGTAGGCGACTTCACCCCATGTGGTTTTACCATACACGGTTTTTACTGTGTATTCTGAATTAAATGTTTCTAAAACAATCTTTGCATGTGCATAAATTCATCCAAGTGTGAAAAAGCGTCCATTACCAGTTTTTGTTCGAAGTGTTTTCGGTTTGCACCTCTAGACCCTGTCTCTTTAGGTCCGTATGCGCCTGTTTTTTTGCCTAAAATCCTAGAATTTGTTACAGAACTTACCTCGATAACCCTTATTAACGGAAAAGTTAAATATAATCTCTCGGCTTCCTACGTAATCCCGGATGGTTAACCTATGGTACGAACCATGAGCGAGAGACCCCTCTTGTATATGATGACCTGGAGATGTACAAGAGCCTGCAACTACAACTGTTTACACTGCAGTTTTGGCTCCAACCCTGTCGCCATCAACGAGATCGACACCAAAGGCGGAATGCACATCGTTGACGAACTTCATGAAATGGGGACAAAGTGGTTTGGGCTGAGCGGCGGAGAACCGCTTATACGGAAGGACATTTTCAAGATTATTGAGCATGCGAAGAGTCTGGACATGAATGTGAGCCTCATAACCAACGGCTACTACGTTAAGGGGCGCATTCTCGACAAGTTGATCCGAAACGAGGTTATGACCGCGGTAAGCCTTGATGGAAAAGAGGAATCGCACGATTATATACGCGGCAAGGGCGCCTATGCAACAGCTCTTCTGGCTATGGAGAAGCTGTCTGAGGGCGGAGTTTTTGATTGCATCGTAAGCACACTGAACAGGCGTAACTGCTCGGAAGTGGATCATATCGCCGAGCTGGGTCACAAGTTTAACGCTACTCGTGTGGTTTATCACAATTATATTCCTGTTGGCAGAGCTGAGGAGCATCTGGAGTTGGCTCCCACCCCGCAGCAGTATGAGACTACCCTGAATAGGATCTACGATTTGATGCAGGAATATGAGGGTAAAGTTGGCGTTAACGTGTATTGTCCCTTCTTTGCTCGCATCGCAAAACAGCGGGGCATGCCCGATTTTGATTACTGGTTCAACAACGTGTTTCTTGGTCAATGCTTCATCGGCGGCAGGTACATGGGGCTCCTGGAAAACGGTGATATCCGACCCTGCGGCTTCAACGAAGGCTACCGTATGGGCAACATCAGAGACAATTCGATGAAGGAAATCTGGGCTGACATGCAAACATCAGAGTTCACTCGTAAGCTCAGGGACCGAAGTAACCTGAAGGGCAAATGTGGCGTCTGCGAGTACCGCGAAATCTGTGGCGGATGCAGAACCAGAGCAGAAATCTACACCGGCGACCTCTTCGAGTCTGACCCAGCGTGTGCATATGTGCCCAAAATTTTGCGTGAACGATAATGCATGTAGTGCCCAATGCTGGCTTTATCTTTTTGTTGCGTAAACGATGATTCTGCCGTTGTTATAGATTTTGTCTAAGGCGGGAGATACTTCGATGTTCGATAAAACTTGCTGGGTGTCAACGGCTACGAATTTGATGTTGTATTCTTCAATGTAGGTGCGGAAGCCTCTTCCGCTAACTGGCGAATTCGTTTGTGTATCGAATTGTTGCTTCAAATCTGAGATTGTCCATTGTTCCATCTCTTCAGGCTCGAAGGCGTAAGCAAGTATGGAGAAAGAGACTTCTTGTTTTTCGCCTTCGCCTAGCTCACCAAAGTCATATTTGAATCTCAGGGCGTTTATGAATCGGTTGTTTAAGGCGCCTAAGCTGAGAAATGCAGTGGGTTCGTCAAATTCGAAAGCGGTTAATATGCCGTTTTGTGTGTCCCGTACTGCCACAAGTTTTTCGGGTAATGTGCCTGAGACTTCTGTTAATGCCCATTCGGTTGTGTTTGTGTGAGTGGGGTTGTTCCATGGGTTCTGCCATTCAAGACGTTGGGGAATAAGCGCCTCCTTGAAGTCAAGGGAAACCTCGAAATTGTTGGTGAGGGTTATTTTGATGTATGCCAAGTTCTGGTGTGCCTCGACGTTCCATTCGATATTGATTACGGAATTGCTGCTTGAAGCTGTGACTATTTTTTCTACCGTGAAATGTTCGTGGACGTACTCGGAAACCAGCTGCGCCTCGTCTGTGGAGTTCTGTGTCCAGTAAATGTTTTCCTCAGTTTCGGAGAGCAGAACAGTCACCCATTCGCCGACAGGATTAATGTATGTGACTTCAACTTCTTTGTTGGGGATGCTTAGAGCCTTAGTCCAAATGTTGAAGCGTGAAACGTATATTGCCTGTCCAGCGCTTGGGCTTACCGGATCAAACTCTCGGCTGATGGTGACATTGTTCTCCATCTCATAGAAGCTGTACAATACTGCCTCGGCAACCGCGCTTCTTTGGTAAAGAGGATCCGTTTCCTGTATTGTTTTGTGATCAGAAAAGATGTAAAACCATGACCCCGGGCTTCTGGTGGTAATCGCTGTGCCGTCTGGAACTGAATGCTGCTTCACCCATAGTCCCGCGTTGTAGCTGGGGATTGATGCTCTCTCGTAAAACTGTGGGTAAGCTTCGATTACTGGAAGAAAGGCAAGGGCTTGGACTAAAAACAGGGAGAATATTATTGCTACAGTAACAATCTTGGTGGCAGCCCGTAAGTTGCTTTTTTTTGTGACTTTCGGAATTAGTTTTGACTCTATGTATGTAATTGATTTTGCGATGCTGTAAACCGTCACGCCGGCAAGAATGGCTATTGGCGTGGCGAGAAAGTAGATGAATCGGTGGTATGGCAAGTAAATTTCGAAGATGTATAGCTGACCCAAAAGGAAGGGAACGGCTAGCCAAAAAAGAATCAGAATCGAGGATTTCAAGGCTTTTTTCTTCTTAACTAAAATGAAGGTCAGGGGGATGCCTGCTAAAGCCAGGAAAAGGGTTGCTCCAAGGTTTTTGATTAGAGAATCAAGTGTAACTGCGGAGATGTTGTAAACGTTCTCTTTCATCGCAAAGAATATGTGTTCTATAACAACGTCAGCGTATTCGATTAGCATTGGGGCGTACCATGCCAGCAGAGCTAAGCCGCCACCCACTATTACGGCGAAAAAAACTATGAGTTTTCTTTTTGATCCGATGGTGCTGACTAAGAAGGCGGGGATAAACATCAGAACGAAAAGGAAGGTGGCAAGCTGATGGGATAACCCGATTGTGAAGGCTCCCAGAAACAGGAGGAAGGTTTTAACCGCAACTCCGAAGTCCTTGTTTAGTATGTAAAAAATGAAGGCAATGTATGCTAAACCCAGAAAGTTTGCGTAGCCTCCCCAAAAAATCATCTCAAAAAGTGGAACTGACAGAAACGTGAAGACGGCTGAAGCAACGGCGACACCTGTCCCAAAAAGTTTTCGACTCAGCAAATACGTGGACAACAGGATTAGCACGTTGAGGGTTGCAATCAGCAGTTTTAGAAGAAAAGCTGCGACCATAACGTCAACGGTTCCTGAAAAAATTTGCAGCATCGCCACGATGACATGGAAGAAGGGTGGGTACCATGCGACTTCGCTGTAGCTGACTCTCTCGTCTGTCACTATCTGTTCTGCTTTTGCCAAGTGAACCGCTGGGTCGTTTCCGGGAAGAACTCCGCTTGTGGACATCTGGTAGAATGTAGCAACGAAGAGGGTGGAGGCGGCGATTAGGACGAAAACCAGTTCGATAGTGGGCAGTCTCAGCTTTTGCACCGGTTATCCTCCAAAGCAGCAGGATGTGATGAATATATGACTAGTGGGTTCAGCATATAAAAACATCCAGTTTTCATGTGGACTTTTTCTGGTGACCACCAGCTAACCCTGCTTGTGTACACTTTTACTTTCCTCGTAATATATCCGTGTTCGTAAATACATCCGTTTTCTCAGCATTTTTGCGCAAGAAACTTCCCTTTTAATGTACGTTATCTCTTGTCTCTTAAGGTTAAGGTCATGAAGCATCTGTTCTGTGATTGCTGCGGCGATGCAGTCAAAGCCGTGTATCCCTGCAAATTTGTTTTTCATGACGGCTTAACCTGCGATTTTAATGTCTGCTTAGCCTGCATGGAGACTGGAACCCTGGAGATAAACCTCAAACGAAAGAGGCTGGTTTCTCAAATCCTTCTCAGGCTATCAAAGAAACGGTAACCTTTCATGAAAAAAGGGCACAAGCAGCAAACGTTCTGAAACCCGAACGCTCTGTTCTAATCAATGGAACTAAATTAACCCCCATCAATAAATGAGTGTGAGCGAGGTTGGAAGGGTGCTGCATTCAGTAAAACATGTGACTATTAACGAGTTAAGCGAGCTGGTGGAAACTATTGCACGCGTAAACTCAAAACCCTGCGGTTCCTAGAAGCGGTTCCCTGTTTTCGTTTCACTTTGTCACCTGAAAAACTGTGACGTTTCCGCCTTTAAACACCATCCGAAACTTTTGGTCTTCCGAGAATTTCAGATAGACATCCTGATCTCTGCATACCACATATGAGATGTCGTATTCGTCCATCATCTCAATGTAATCCCATGTTATGAGCGGCTCAGAGGTTACAGTTTCTAGGGGAGAACTGGCAAGCTCAGAATACACCATTTTAACTTCATATGGGTAGCTTAGGTCTTCCACGTCAACAACGCCGACCAGCATTTTGGCGTGTACGCTGCCGTTCTGTGAGCTGTACCTTATTTCAGCGCAGTTTATGAGATTTTGTTCTATTGGTTCAATTAACGGATAGGGTTCTGTGAAGATCACTTGCCCAGCTACTTCATGGAATGCATTGTATGCGCCAATCATCATCGTTGATGTTGTTTGATTTTGTGTTATGTTTCTCTCTGCTGTTGTGTGAAGCGTAAACTTGGCATCGAAAGCGTTGATTTGGGCATTTTTTGTTTCTATCTCATATGATAATTCAGCGAATCTCACTCCCTGATAGACTGCCAGTGTTTTCTTAACCGTGAACAAGTCGTTTTCAAACGTCATTGTCAGGACTGCCGAGGTTTCGTGTTGCACTATCGATTTTTGAGTTATTTCCATGTCTGACAGGGTTGTGTTTCCTTGGTTATACTTGAGTGTGGTTTCGCTGTTCTGGAAATAAAATAGCGCGTAGGGTTCTCCGCTCCACGTTTCTATGCTGAACTCGGGGTTGTGGCGCGACAGGTATGGTCCATCCTCTCTAACTTGGATTAAGCCGTTGTCGATATAGTAGTCGGTGTCGAGGAGAAGCTGCGCTGATTTGGCAACCTCCACCTCATGAGCGTATATCAGGAACTCTATACTGGCTGCGCTGAGGGTGGTTCTTTTGCCGATTCCAGAGAGCCACCATCCGTAAAGGTGATCGGCGACGAAAATAGAGTTTTCTGGGGTTCTGTTTTGTATCCACTCCAGCGCCGTGGCTTCGGGTCTCTGTATTGTCGTGTAAAAGTTCGATCGTTTTATGCCTTCAGTTGGAAAGATGGACCACAGCGAAGCGATGATGAAGCAGAAGAGGATTGCGGTGGAAGCTATTACAGGGAGCATTTTTTTGATTCTGCTCCATTTGATGTCTATGAATCTGTTGATGACGACTGTTGTGTAGTAGAAGAGGTAGAACAGCCCGCCAGAGATTATTATGATTCCAGGCAAGTCGATGAAGTACATGAATCTTGAGTAGTCCGTGAATATGCCAAAAATGTAGGCTTGAGTCAAAACTATGGGCACAATGAACCATGCCACCAGCAGCAGGCTTCCACTGTCAAACCATCTCTTTCTGGACGCCTTGAACATTAAAACCGCTGGGATGAGAGCAACAAACAGAGTCAAGATTATAGGTTCGACGGAGCGGTTCGCAAGCATCAAGTTTCTGTTATCCAGTCCTCCCGTGAGGGCTCCCTCCGCTGAAGCACCCATATAGAAGCCGGCGACCCGCAGTATCCACGGCGACACCGCCAAGATTCCGAATGCAACAGAAACGCCGAAGAAGCGCAGGGTGCTCATGATTTTCATCTTGTCTAGCCTCCTGAGTTTGCCTATCAGCAGCAAAACGAAGTATAGCATCAGGATTGGAAAAAAGATGAACAGGGTGAATGTGTGGGTTATGATGAGGATGCCGAAAAGCAGCGTTCCCATCAGCAGATGAGAGCGGCTTGGCTGGTCGAGGTCCCTGAGAAACAGATAGAAGATCACTGCAATCAGGGCAAGGGATAAGATGTTAGTGTAGCCGCCCCAGTTTATCATCTCAATGCTTAACGCTGAAACCGCTGCAAAAAAGGCTGCTATCAAACCTGCGCTAGGGCTTCTCCAGACCCTTCTGGATATCAGGTAGGCGGGGAAAACTATGAACGCACTGAAAAAGGCGGCGGTGACTAGCTGTGCAAGGAGCAGCGGCATTCCCGTTAACAGAATGAGGATGGATACGAAGAAGTGGAAGCCGGGGGGAGTGGCAAGAGATTCTCCTCCCATGTGATACGGGTTCCAGCTGGGCAGTTCTCCCCTGTCTAGTATCAGGTTTATGATGCTGCCGTGAAAGCCGATGTCTGAGCTTGGCGGATATTCGTTGTGGAAGAGGAGGACTGCCCTAAACAGGAATGCAAAGCTGAATATTGCTAGGAGCAGCACAGTTCTCTTATGTCTCGTCGCAACCACCATCTAAACCGATATAACTACCCTTTCAATTGAACAAAATTTATTGCTTTCCCAAAACACAACCATTTCCCACAGCATATTAGGAGACTAATAATACTTCATTGTTGAAAACTAGCTTTTTCTGCAGAAACCAAGCAAGACAATATTGTGTTCTTTAGTGGTGTATTCAAAGAAAGCCACGGCTTGATAGGTGAAAATATATCTCTGATTCGCCTATTCTATGGTTCCGTTAGGAAGTGAAGATGCTGTATGATGTGATAATTGTTGGTTCTGGACCCGCTGGTTTGACAGCCGCCGTTTACACCAGCAGGGCTGGGCTGAAGACTGCTGTTGCCGCCGGAATGTTGTGGGGCGGTCAGCTTATGCTTACACAGGAAGTGGAGAATTTTCCGGGATTCGAAAACGGAATCCTTGGACCCAAACTTATGGAGAAGATGCGGAAGCAGGCTGAACGCTTCGGCGCAGAGCTGATATTCGAAAACGCCACCTCTGCAGACCTCAAATCCAAGCCCTTCAAGATAACCGTTGGAAACATGGTTTACGAAGCAAAAACGGTCATCATAGCCACTGGGGCTTCGGCTAGGTGGTTGGGTTTGGAGAGCGAAGAGCGGCTGAGGGGCAGGGGCGTTTCGGTGTGCGCCACGTGCGATGCGCCCTTTTTCAGGAACAGGAAAGTTGCGGTTGTTGGGGGAGGCGACACAGCCATGGAAGAGGCTTTTGTTCTCTCCAGAGTTGCGAGTGAAGTCAAGGTTATCCACAGAAGGGACAAGCTGCGGGCTTGCAAGTTCCTTCAGGAAAAGGCTTTCGCGAACCCGAAGATAACATTTGTCTGGAACAGCACAGTCACTGAGGTTCTGGGCAAGGACAGAGTGGAAGGGATTAAGGTCAGAGATGTTGTTTCCGGCGAAGAATCTGTTCTCTCATGCGACGCTGTTTTCGTGGCTATCGGACACAAACCAAACACAGACATCTTCAAAGACCAAATAGAACTGGATCAAACAGGCTACATAATAGCCAGAGAAGGCACCCGAACCAACATAGAGGGAGTGTTTGTTGCAGGTGATGTTGCAGACAACCGTTACCGCCAAGCCATCGCCGCTGCCGGCTCCGGATGCAAAGCCGCGCTGGATGCAGAAAAGTATCTGATTGAAGCCTGAGTGATGTTTCTCTGCGTTCTGTCTTGGTGTAGACAAAGTTTTTACACAGGATGCCCCATAAACTGAATCTGCATCTTTCTCTATAGACTACGGCATCGGAGAAAAGGAGCAGTCAGCTATGAGCACACCATCTTACTCCAAAAAGTTGGGAATCGTCGGCAAACCAAACACAGGCAAATCTACACTTTTTTCGGCTGCAACCCTGATTCCAGTGGACATCGGAAACTACCCTTTCACCACCATTAAACCCAACCGCGGCATAGGATACCTGCGAACCCCGTGCGTCCACCCCGAATTCAACGTTGAAGACAACCCCAAAAACTCGTTGTGCCTAGACGGAATCCGACTCATTCCCGTAGAGCTGATTGACGTAGCTGGATTGGTTCCCGGAGCATGGGAGGGACGGGGACTGGGAAACCAGTTCTTAGACGAAATCCGAAAAGCAGACGCGCTTCTCCACGTAGTCGACGCCTCAGGTTCAACAGACTGCGAAGGAAAACTCTGCAAAAAAGGCTCACATGACCCCCTAGAGGACGTTAAGTTTCTTGAAAACGAAATAACGATGTGGATGAACCAGATACTGAAAAAGGACTGGGCTAAAATGGCTAGGACAGCCGGGTCAGGCAAAGAGGACATGGTTTCGCTTCTTGAATCCCAGCTGAGTGGACTAGCCATCAAAAGATACCACATAATGGAAAGCTTAAGAAAAACCGACCTCAACATGGACAAACCGGAGCACTGGAGCGACAGCGACATCATACAGTTTTTGGACATTTTGAGAAGCGTCTCCAAGCCAACTCTGATTGCAGCCAACAAAATCGATCTTCCAACAGCAGAAGAAAACGTTAAGCGCATGAAAGAACTCGGCTACAATGTGGTGCCCTGCAGCGCAGAGGCAGAGTTGGCGCTCAGAAGAGCAGGAGAAAAAGGTTTAATCGACTACAAGCCTGGAGACTGCAAGCTGAAAATAACAAAATCTGACAAACTTAACGAAGCCCAAAAAAGAGCGTTGAACGCTATTCAGGAGCACATCCTGTACAAGTTCGGGTCTACTGGAGTTCAGGAAGCCATGAACACTGCATTCTTTGAGCTTCTGCAGATGGTTACCGTCTACCCTGTGGAAGATTGTGAGCACCTCAGCGACCACAAGGGCAGAGTGCTCCCCGACGTCTACCTCGTACCCTACGGCACTACTGTGCGTCAACTTGCCTACATCATCCACACCGAACTGGGAGACAGCTTCATCCACGCAATCGACATTCGCGGAAAAAACAGAATCGGGGAAGACTATGTGCTGAAGGACAGAGACGTGGTTTCTATAGTCAGCGCCAAGAAAAGAGGATAAAACTTTTACTTGCCGAAACGGCGCTTCCGCCTCTGGTACGTTCTAACCGCACGCAGAAGATCTATGTACCTGAAGTCCGGCCAGTTTACGTCCACAAAACATAGCTCGCTGTAGGCGGATTGCCACGACAGGAAACCGCTGAGTCTCTCCTCTCCGGAGGTTCGGATGATGAGGTCAGCGTCCTGCCTTGGCATGTGAGCTGTGTACAGGTATTTTTCGAAGAGCTTCTCGTTTATTTTCTCGAGTTTCAGTTCTCCGTTTTTCACTTTGTTAGCTATCTTTTTTGTTGCGTCAACGATTTCTGCTCTTCCGCCGTAAGCTATAGCCACATTCAAGAATCGGTCATCATACATTTTTGTTGTTTCTTCTACGCGCTGAATCACTTCTTGGGTCGATTTAGGTAAAAGGTCAACACGTCCGATGGCTTTAACTCGGATTCTGTTTTCGTAAATTCTCTTATTCTCAAGAATCGAATGCAGTTTTTCCTCAATCAACTTCATGATCTCCTCCACTTCTTTCTTGGGACGGCGAAAGTTTTCAGTTGAAAAAACGTATAGGGTAATAAATTTTACATCCAGTTCCATGCACCAATCCATCAGGTCATCAATCTTGTCGGCGCCACGGCGATGCCCAATCCAGGAGATCAAAGCTTTATGGGCAGCCCATCTTCTGTTTCCGTCGAGGATGATGGCTACATGTTCCGGTTTTTTTTCATCTTTAACCTGAAACCACAGCCACTTCTCATATAACTTGTAGATTCCCAGAAGAGAGAGCAAACCTTCAAGCATAGTTTTTACCACAGAGACTTAACCGATTTCGGTATTACACTTTTTGCCAAGCTATTTAGTTTTTCTAATCTTATTATATAGACGCTGGGAGTGTACATAGACAGATTTACAGATAATAAACTTTACAACTTTCTGTAACATTTTATATGTACATAGAACATAAACAGAGCCACTTTAGGGCACCCAGCTTATCTGCCCGTCAGCTTTCCTCAAAGTCCTCCATCTCCTTCTCTGTTTTTTTGAAGTAGTCTTTGTGCCTTCTACGCAAAAATATCACAGTTAAGACTGTGAACACGATCACTGATATCCCCCCAACGATGGCAATAAGCAAGGGGTTGTAATCAAGCGTCGGGTCGATGAGTATCTCTGAAGCCTGAACAAACATAACTGAAGACGCGGCGACCCCAACTACTATAACAATGGTACGCCACAACCGTAGGTCCCGCTCAAAAAACCAGCGAACCGCCCTACCTGACAATGCAACGCACATGCCGATGGCGATAAGGTATGTTGCTCCATAAAGGAACTCTCCGATGAGCATTGGGATATGTGAAAAGGCGTCGGTCACTGTGGCAGCAACGTTTGCCACTGCAGTTCCTCCCAGATAGCCACCAACAAGAATCAGCAAGATTCCTGCAAGCGCTGAAAAGTATGTTATCTGCACAGTGAATGGAGGAGGAGAGTAGTCTCTTACCCATTTGGTAAAGTTATGAAATGTTTTGTCGAGTCTGAACCCTCGTAGAACAAGGAAAGCACCGATGATTACGCCGAGGGCTGGTATGGCATACTTCAATCCATCCTCGATAAATGATAGGGCACCTAAAACTACAAGGAGGAGTCCTGGGAGACCTAGGAGCATTCGGGAGTAGCGGGGGTTCTCCACAAGAACTTTCATGTATCGCGTAAAGAGGGCGGCTGTTTCTTCGATGGATTTGCTGTGCTGTATCACGATTCTTCGAACAGAAGTAACCGGCACCCTTGATTCAATAAGCGGCAACACCATCTCGTCTGTGTATCCGTCGGTAACGAGGATAACATCTGTTGCCGGAAACGCCTTCAGAACCTCAGTTAGCTCGGATACCAGTTGCCTGTCAGCCTCCACCCCCTCCAAATCGGAGCCTGCTATGGTTGCAACCTCATGCTCTTCTTTTCCCTTGCCACTCTTCTCCAGGTTGTCGTAGATGCGGACAGCCTCAAACATGGCATTGGCGTCAGCTTCCTCAGGGTCTCGGAGAGCTAGACTCGCAGCGGCATTCACGTTCTCTTTTCTTCCAAGAACAGGCGTGTTTATTCCCGCCTTCATACCGAGATCGTCATCCCTGTCGACGCATAAAACAAGAATACGCTCCGCCTTGGCTGAATCAGGCATATTTGCTCTCCTACCTTACTCTTTTATTCGGAGGCACACTTTAATCTTGTCTTTCTTTTTTCTATTCAAGAATCCGTGAAAAAGCTTTGCCTATGACTGCGTCGAAATTATAGTGTCCCTTTCTCAGCTAGAATCTGAAATTCTTCCCACAACAGCTTCTCGCCGCGCTTCAACTTCGCTAATGCCCTCTTCTCCAGCTCTTCTTTGAGTTCACTCTGGCGTTCAGCCTGCTTTTTCTCCGCTTTTTCCTTCAAGTCTCGTTCGATGGTTCTGATTTTTTCTTCAAGTTCAACGCATTTTTGGTGTAGTTTCTGGGCTTGCTGTTTTGTTTCCACATGTTTTTGGTGGGTATCATCAGCTTCAACTTGGAGTTTGCGGGCTTTGTCTAAGGCTTCAAGCATCTGTTCATGAAATTTTTGGCTCTGCTCAGCCAATTCAGAAAGTTTTCCGTGAAGGGTTTCTGCTTCGGCTCCAAATTTTTTCTCGTCGGTTCGCAACTCAAAGAGCTTTTGGTTCAGCTTTTTTGTTTGCTTCTGAACTACAAGCTGGGCTTCAAGCTGTCTCACCCTGTTAACTAAGCTCTGTTCTTCCTTTAACGGCAGGGATGTTGTTTGAATCTTCCAGTCAATCTCCTCAATCTCCCTCTCTACCTGCCGCAGGTTTCCTTCCGGCTTCTCTTCATTCAACGCCCTGATTTTCTCTTTTAACTCCAAAATCTGTTCGCGCTTCTCTCCGCGTTTAGCCTTCAGCTGATCGCGCAGGTTTTTCAGTTCCTGAACCTTCTCGTTTAAGGCGTCTCTTTTTTCTTTGATGCTGCTTGCTTCTTTTCGCAGATTTCTGATTTTTTCGTGGATGGCGTTTCTCTTGTCAGCCCACTTTTTGGCTTCCCTGTTCAGCTTGTTTCGTTCTTCCTTAAGTGGGGCTAACTCTTGGTTCAGTTTTTCGATTTCGTGTTCAGGGGAATCAGATATTTTCTTTCACTTCCTACGCTGGGCTTCTGCGCTGATCTTCTGGATTAACTTCGCATCTTTTGGCGAGATGGAAAAAGATTGCGCGGTTGTAGTGGTTAAGGGTTTTGTTCCAGTATAATTCTTGCATCGACCGTTTTTGCTCCCTTCTCATAAACCATCACAGGATTCAGGTCGAGTTCTTTGATGTCCCGGTGGTCCATCACCAGCCTCGACGTGTTCACCAGGATTTTTGCTATGGCGTCTATGTCGGCGGGTGGTTGACCTCGGTAGCCTCGGAGGATGGGGTACGCCTTTATTTCCGGGATCATCTCTTTGGCGTCCTCCTCGGTTATTGGGGCAATCCTGAACGCCACATCTTTCATCACTTCCACGAAGATTCCGCCTAAACCGAACATCAAGGTTGGACCAAACTGGGCGTCTTTGATTGCCCCCACTATAACCTCTGTTGATGGGGGAGCCATCTCCTGAACAAGGATGCCGCTAATTTTTGCGTCCGGTTTATGTTTCTTCACGTTTTCTATGATTTTGTTGTATGCGTTTCTGGCGTCTTCTCGGCTGTTGACGTTAAGGATTACTCCGCCTACGTCAAACTTGTGGAGCACGTCCGGAGAAACAATTTTGAGAACTGTGGGGTACCCGATTTCCTCGGAGAACTTTGCTGCTTCCTCGGCGGTTTTCGCTATCTTCAATTCTGTAACTGGGATTCCGTATTCGCTGCAAACCGTTTTGGCTTCATGCTCAAGAAGGAAGCATCTTCCCTCAGCTCTAGCTTTCTCAAAGATTTCGGTAACTTTTCTCGACAACGTCAACAACCTTTTTTCTTGGCTGCAGAGAGGTAGGTAAGTTTTTCCCCTTTCTAACTCTTTCGCACATCTTAGCCTTAAATTCTATGTCCTGTTTTGTTAGCGTCTGTTCTTTCTAGCTAGAGAGGGATCTATAGTGTTGGTCTCTACGGTTTGTGATACACAACATGTAAAACTTGAGATTATGATAGCAAAGCGGTTTTTGCAAAAAATTGTGATTACTTCCCTAAGAACAAGCTTTCGGAGAGAAAGAGCGGTGGAAGAGAAGAAAACAGATGGCTTTTAGCGATTTTTGAAAGCGGTTAGGAATCTAAAAAGAGGAAAAATCAAAAGGTGCATGCTAGGGTGTTTAGAAATTGATTTGGTGTTTGGGCTATCTTATGTTGGGAATCAAGTTATTATATGTAAAGAACAAACAGGCAACGACAATAATTCCGATGATTATGCATCGACAAGGACCCTCAAGCTGTGGTGCTCGAAGAGCATACGCAGCGCGTCCCTGATTGCCTCATTTCGGCTGTTGTATGCACCCCCATCGATGAGTTCATTTAGGAGCTGCATGTACCTCTTGTTCAGCCTGATTGTTATCCTTTCTCTCTTACTGTCCTTGGACATGCTGTTGCGCCACAACACCTTTCACGGTTTTTATTGTGCATAAAAATTTCTCCACTTCTAACTTCCCCTGAATCTTTTCAATCATATAAAGTGTAAAGTAATCATACTCCAAAGTTTAATTCTAGATTTTAAACCTAGAAAACCTAAGAGAACTTAGTATGCGTAAAACTTATCTATTGGGCAGACAAATAGCTGACAAACGTCAGCCATTATTTGCACGTGCAAGTGAAAGATATGAATAAAAATCAACCGACACGGCGCAGGGCAACTCCTGCTTGTCCAAAATGTGGCATGGGAATGCGCCGTCTTTACGTCCATATGAGTGCTAATAGGACACAAAGAACTTTAGGCGTGGCTTGGTGTTGCATGAACTGTAAAACTGTGGACTGGGACTACTCTCCAATGCGGAATGAGCGCACGATCCAACAAAAAATCGAAGAATCCGTTAAAGGAACGTAGAGTCGGTCAGAGTTCTGAGAGAAGTACTGTTTTTCTGCACATTTACGCAGAAAAAAGGCTGTTTTCAACAATCCACTGTTATTAGACTACAACTATGCTAGTGATTTAGAGAACAGATGATTATTGTGCTTGGAAAAACAGAAAAAATACTGTTTTCAACAATATACCTTTATTAGTCTCCTAATATGAACGCCAGCGTTCAATCTCAAAATATTAATATTTGGATAAACTAGGCGTGTCTGTTGTTATGTGAGTGGAGGCATGTAGAAAATGAAGATTGGAGTATTAACCGGTCAACCGGAACCCGCTGAAGGCTTTGATGAGACGTTCTATTACGTCAAATCCTGCACTGGCAGAATCAAGAAACCTGCAGGCGGGGTTTATAATGTGATTAGCTGTTTCGGCGATAATGTAACTGCAAGAAAAATGCCCGAGTGGGTGGCTGTTTCTGAGTCAGGTAAAGCAGTTAGAGCCAACAGGAGTCACCGTTTTCTTTGGGACCACATCTGCCCAAGCGTTGAAGAGTATAAGCTTCAGATTCTTGATTTGGTAAATGATGCCTTGAAGGTTGACGTCACTGGAGTTCATTTGGAGTCTATAGGTTTTCCAAGGGTTGAATACTGTACATGTGATAGGTGTGTCGAGAAGCACAAAGAAAGCAACCTAGACTGGACTGAATGGAGAGCAAAAACAGTAACGGACCTTGTAGCAGAAGCTTCAAAACTAGTTAAAGAACACAACAAAAGTTTCTCAGTAACCATACTGCCTGACCCCTGCTTTGGCAAAGAACGATACGGCGAACACTTCAGCGCTTTAGCGAAATATGTTGACTTCTTTCTTGTACCCATTTATGACCTGGCGTACTTGACAACGTACTGGCTAGAAACTTTGGCATTTGATTTCAGTAAACAACTTGAAAAACCGCTCTACATCGAATTGTACGCAAGCGACCCTGGACCAGAAATAAAAAACATACTATCGGCAATGGTTTCCGTATCCAATTATGCTGACGGAGTAATACTTACCACGCATGACCCCTGTTTAACCAAAAAAATACAAGAAAAAATTGTTACAGACACTGAACTCACCAGATTTCTGCAAAGACACAAATGCGAACCGCTGACTGACATAATTGAAAACTGGAAAAAATGCATGTAACCCACAAGTCACTGTTCCGTAAAACACTGACCAATCAGCCAACAGTGGTGCGGGGGACGGGATTCGAACCCTATGAGGGCTGGCGGCGTTTCCTCCAAATTCCCTCTTATTCCATTTTATACGTCATTAGTTAGCGGAGTCTATAAAGTTTGGTGTGATTTTTCGAGAAGTGCCAGTGTCAAATCTACAGGTGCTAAGACAACATTGCCCTCTGTTCTCAGGTCCTCTTTAGTAAATATTGCGCAGTCTCTTACCTGAGGGGCTCTCCAAATGTCTCTGGATGAGACTTCGTTTTGATATTTGATTTCAACTGCCAAATATTTGTCGCCGAGTCTCAGTATGTTGTCTATTTCTTTTCCGCGTGTGTTGTAGTAGAACCACAGGAAAGTCTTGGCTTCGCGCATCATTGGGATTTCTTGGTTCGCCATCAGATGTGATGAAACGATTCCTTCAACCAGTTTGCTAACAAGCTCTTCGTTTTGCAATGTTTCGTCAATGATTTCATTTACATCCTTCCCTGTCAGAAAACTTTTGACCGAGTGAAATATGAATGGATCTTGGAAGAAGATTTTTTTGTCTCCTTTGAATTTTATGTCCTTTTTGTTGAAATCAAACGCGTATAGGATAGTGACTATGAATGATTCTTTGAGAGTTTCAAGGTAGTCAATTGCCGTGACATGCGTTGTTTCTATGTCCCTTGCAAGTTTAGAGAAGCTGTAGCGGCTTCCATATTTCTCGCTAACTTCTTTAAGGATTTGCCGAACGAAAGTTTCTTGCTTGCCAAGCTTTGTGATATTTCCAATGATATCCTTCATAATTACTTCTGAGAGATTGGGGTTTATTGAGAAGCTCGACTGTCTCTGTTTACTTTGCAGGTTTTTGAGCAAGTAATCATTCACTACAAATGGATAACCCCCATATCTTATGTATAAGTTGAAAAGATAACCCAGTTCTCGTTTGAAGGGCGCAATATGGTGTAACGCCTTGGATAGTTGACTGAGCCCAGCCTTGAGGTTGCAGTTGGTTTTTTCGAGAATCGATAATAAGTTTTTGAGCGAATCACGGAATTCTGTATCTCCAATCGTTGAAATCACATGGTCTGTAGTTTGAAGAACAAACTCTCTGAAAGACAACGGTTTCATGTAATACTCATTCCCTTCCAGCCCTCTTCCCGGGAGAAGTTCACCTTTTCTTCTCAGGGCTGAAGAGCATGAGCCAGTAGCCAGTACTCTTGCCTTTTCCAAAATTCCTGAGTCGGAGAGGTACTTCAGTTCAAGGTTCCAATCTTTGATTGAAGTTATTTCGTCTATGAACATGTAGAGGTCGGTTACGCCGATGTTGTTGTTCATAAAATAGGCTATTGCCCGTCTAAGCTCTTTTCTTGAGACAAAGAAATCTGAGGATAGGTACAGAATGTGTTGAGGGTCGATTCCTTCACGGATTAGTTGGTGTATTGAATCCTTTATGTATGTGGTTTTTCCAACTTGTCTGGGTCCTCTTAGAACGTAGATGTTTCCTTTGTTAAGGTCGATTTTTTTCCTTTTGAAGAAAATCGGCTTTTCCTTTGCCTCTTTGAGGTCCTTATCGAATCTTGCAAACTTTTCTCCGTGCTTCCACCAAGGATTTTGGTTAACTATCTCACTAATTCTTACCATATTTAGATAGCTTGCTATCCAAATTAATAAGTTTTTAGATAGCACACTATCCAAAATCAACACTTTTTAATATAGCCCGCACAAACCCGCATTTTCGGCAGTGGTGCGGGGGACGGGATTCGAACCCGTGGAGGCCTGCGCCAGAGGATCTTAAGTCCTCCCCCTTTTCCTAGGGGATCTGTTTGACCCGCTAATTAGACCTGGCTCGGGTACCCCCGCC
>CAYVVO010000295.1:0-4149 GCA_964455275.1 uncultured Candidatus Bathyarchaeia archaeon
CTATGACAGCGACACCACCGGAGGCACTTTCACTAACTTTATTCCTGACCAAGTCGGTATCTGGGAATTCCAAATGTTCTATCCAGGCCAAACACTATCTAGGGGTTACATCCAAGCACCTGGCGAAAGCGAAGTTTTTCAGCTAACAGTACAGGAAGACGAAGTAGGAAGAGAAAGCTTTCCATCTCCCCCTGGTCCAGAACACTATTGGGAGACTCCAGTTAATGCAATGAATGCTGAAAAATGGTATGACCACATGGGAGAATGGTGGGGTCTTAGCGGTATAACTTTTGAACAAACTGGTGCAAACTATTATGGCGGAAACTATAATCCATACACTGACTCGGTTTATGCTGGGCACATTCTCTGGACAAAGCCATGGGGTGCAGGTGGTGTAGCTGGTGGCGAAGCAGGTATTGATCAAGTTACAGGACACTTCTGGACCACTAGGCAGTACCAACCCCAATATGCACCGATAATATTGGAGGGCATAATGTATTCAGTTCTGTGGACAACATCACAGAGTAGCGCAGCACATAACGGCATTATCGCAACAGACCTGTTCAGTGGAGAAACTCTCTGGACGATAGAAGACACCCAAGAAACGTTGAGAGTAGGCTGGTCGCCTACTTGGCACAACCTTAACGAATACGGAACATTAGGTCCCTACCTCATAACCACAGGTACACACCCAGGAGTTACATCTAGTGGAACAGCGTACCACATTTACGACGCCACCACTGGCAAATACATGGCAAGCATCGTTGACGGCGAGAGTCTGACACTCGTTATAGACGATGACCGAGACTTGGTTGGCTACTATCAAGACACCGTTGATGGTGAAATGTGTCTGATTCGTTGGGACATGACCGAATGTGTTGGAATGACAACGGATGGCGAACCTGCTTTCGGATGGGGTCTGAACCAGGACGCACAATACCAGTTTAGCAGTGGAAATGTATTCGCTGAACCAGTATTCAATTACGACGAGATTGAGGGAGTAACCGATGGCTCGCTTCTTGCAGGAGGCGGCTGGACTGGACCGTCATTCGCAATCAATGAAATAACTAACAATGAAGTAGTGTTCACTGGCGGTTTCACTTGGGGACAAGGATTTGGAGGAACAACAAACGGATGGCTAGTTGTAGGAGCCATGGACAAAAACACTGGAGCTCAGTTGTGGGCTAGAAACATCACATACACAGAATCTAAAACCATGTTGCCTTACACAAGAACGGAAATGGGTATACAAGACGGGTTATGGATTAACGCCAACATGCAGAACTTCCTAGTTGAAGCTTGGGATACAAGAACAGGAGTGAAAGCATGGACATCAGAACTAACAGGCGATAACGGTGGCGAGCCGCATTACTTCGACCAATTTAACCTCCGCTGGTCTCCTGGAGATGAGGGCATATCATTCTACAGAGGCCATGGAGGAGACATATGGTGTATCGAACATGAGGACGGGAACGTACGATGGTATACTAACACAACTAAACTCGTTGGCGCACCAGGAGCTGAAAGCCCCTACGATATTTGGCCGCTATGGGTTTTCGAGTGCGACTGTATAACCAACAACGTGGCATACTTCCCCATTGGTGCCGAATATAACCCACCAATGTTCCCTGGAGCACAAATGTGCGCAGTAAACGTCACTGATGGCTCTCTAGTGTGGTCCGAATTGGGTTTCTATATTAGATCCACAGCGTGTGCATACGATATTCTGTTATCGCTAAACGCGTACGACAACCAGATATACGCTTGGGGCAAAGGTCCAAGTGCAACTTCAGTCACAGCATCACCAAAAGTTACAGTACACGGAAACAGCGTAATAATTGAAGGCTCAGTCACTGACATTTCTGCAGGCACAAACCGGGACGATGTTGCAGCAAACTTCCCGAATGGTCTTCCATGCGTTTCTGATGAGAGTATGAGCAAGTGGATGGAATACGCCTATATGCAGCAGGCTAAGCCCACAAACGCAACAGGCGTTGAAGTATTCATTAAGATTCTGGATCCTAATGGCGACTGGTACTCAGCCTATGTTACAGCCGACGAAAATGGTGTATTTAGCCACATGTGGGCTCCCGAAATTGTCGGCGAATACCATGTCACTGCAATGTTCGAAGGCTCCAACTCCTACTTCCCCTCACAGGCAACAACCACATTTGGTGTAGATGTAGCTCCAGCAGATGCTCCCAGCGCAGCAGAGATTGCTGAGACAACCTTAAACCAGATGCCAGCATACCCAGAAATTCCGGAAATACCAGCGTACCTGACAATAGACCTGATCATACTGATAATCGCAGCCGTCGGCGTGGTCATAGGCCTAATAGCCTACATGACACTCAAAAAACAGAAATAACCAAAATCAATTTCCCTTCCCCTTTTTTTATTTTAGAAATTTTTGTTTTTGCATTAAATCTGTCTACTAAAGGTGAATGAGGTATCTGTTCTACTGTGCTCAGATTAATCGAAGTTAGTTTGTTCTCAAGTTTTCATTTGTCTGAAGCCCTTTGCTAGGACGCTTAGGAAGCCTTCCTGTCTGATTTTTCGGAGTATCCTCTTTGGCGATTTGTTGAAGTTGCCGTGGAATCGCTTCTGTATCTTAACCACCGTTTCGTAATCGAACTCCTCGGTCTTGACGTAGGTCACAAAATCTTCAACGCGGTCGTAGAGTTTGTTCTCCATCACCTCATTGTATAGGGCACTGCCCGGAACCGCTACGTAGGTGTTAAACTGGCACCAGTCAGGATCCAGCTTCCTTGCAAACTTGAATGTGGCTTCCATGTCTCCGATTGTTTCTCCAGGTATCCCCAGCATGAATGAGCATGCTATCCGTATCCCCATTTCCTTGCAAAGCTTGAATGCACGAGTAACCTGCTCCATAGAGACTTTCTTGTTGAGCTTCTCCAAAATTCTGGGTGAACCCGACTCCACCCCAAACCACACCGTTCGGCATCCAGCGTCTTTCATTTCCCTCAGCAGTTCCCGCGAGACCTTGTCAACTCTGCTGTCACAGACCCATTCGATATCCAAGTTCTCCTTTTTCATCAGCTTACATAACTCTGATGTCCGTTTCTTGTTGATGGTGAAGTTGTCACCCACAAAATAGACTCCCCTTGAACCATAATTTTGGGCTAAATCCTTAATTTCTGCCACAACTCGGGGAGGACTAAAAGCGCGAACCCTTGACCCCCACAATTTCCTGGTCTCACAATATGCACAATTATACGGGCAACCCCGCACCACATTCATGTGGTCTACAGGACTGGCATCAAAATAGGGCGCACACCTATCGTAGATGTGCATAGGCAGCAGGTGCCTTGCCGGAAAAGGTATTTGGTCAAGGTCTTCGATGAGCATGGAAGGAACTTTCACTGTTTTTCCATTATGCCTATAGGCGACACCTGAGATTTTGGCAACATCTGAT
The DNA here is from genome assembly GCA_964455275.1 of uncultured Candidatus Bathyarchaeia archaeon. Classification (GTDB taxonomy): domain Archaea; phylum Thermoproteota; class Bathyarchaeia; order Bathyarchaeales; family Bathyarchaeaceae; genus Bathyarchaeum. The sequence goes on from CAYVVO010000295.1 coordinate 3,437, forward strand.
TTATCTTCACCCTTCCTGATGCTGTTTGCAAGTTCCACCATTGCACGTTCACCCTCCCCCATCACAAGATAGTCTATCTCCTTGTGCTGCAACAAGCTTTCAGGCATGTACGTGGACTGCCATCCACCCACCACAATCTTGCAGGAAGGAAGCACCTCTTTCACTGCTTTAGCCGTTTCAATGCATGGCCGATACGTTACGGAACCGCACGTAATTCCAACTATTTCTGGCTCAAGCCTTCCGATTTCCTTCTTGACTTCTTCGATTGATTTTCTGATGTTATAGTTGTCAAGGATTTGCACCTGAAAATCCGCTTTTTCCAGAGCCGCACCAACATAAGCTAATCCCAGAGGGGGAAGTCTCCCCGATAAACCCCAAGGTGAATAAGGGGGCGGAGCGGTGGTCATCAATAAAATCAGTTACACTTCTCTCCTCTGGTTATATTGTAGACTTAGAATAGATAAAATTGAGTCTCTAAATAATGTTCTGTAAACTCTTCGGGATGTTGCCACTCAAGCTGTCACCGCCCAGAGTTTATGAGCATACAAAACGGAATCGTTTTTAACCCGCAAATATACTAACATTTCGTTAATCTGGATGGGTTTGATCCAAAATGGCACATCCTAATCCTCCGAAGAAAGCGGAAGGTCCCTTGCTGATTACTTCTTGGAGAGGTACCGGCGCCTGTAACTATAGTTGCTTATACTGTAATG
>CAYVVO010000296.1:0-5363 GCA_964455275.1 uncultured Candidatus Bathyarchaeia archaeon
TAGTGACACTGATAGTACAGGAGGAAGCGGTAGAAGCGATATATAATTCTCCAGGACTTCCAGAAGAATATTGGGCTCGTCCAATATACTCTACGAACTGGGCTTGGGGAGAGATTGGCGCCAACTGGTTGGGAATGATGGCACCTGCATTTATGACTACTGGTGGATACGATGCTAGTGGAAACTTACAGCCATTTGGTACAGCACCAAACAGTCCTCACATAATGTGGTCGGAATCGACCCATTTCGGAGGTCAACCTGGAGCACCCATCCCAAGCGATCAATCGACTCAGTATTCATCAACCTCGGTTGTCATAAACTATTTCGAGCCAATAATCATCAGCGGAGTACTATATTACACCCATATGGCGAGTCTTTCCTCTAACTTGGTAAGCTGGGAAGCCGTGGACCTTCGCACAGGAGAAACACTTTGGAGCAGATCAGCAGGCGAAACAGGAACTGAAAAGATGTTAATGGGTCAAATAACACGTTTCCATAGCGTTCAGGAATTCGGATCTGGCGCATATATATGGAGTGCGCCTTCAGCTGGATTTATGCGCGCGCCCGCATGGCTTGGACTATATGACGCATATACTGGAGTATTGATAGGCAATGTTACTAACATCGGTGCTATCGGAGGTTTCCTTGGCGGTACAATACCTTTCATGGTAGATTTTACCGCCGAAGAGCAGTATGGAACAATACTAGGTCATTATACTTCTGGTGGCAATCTGATTATGTGGAACTCAACCAAAATGCTTGGGACTCGACCAAGTGGCTCTTATGACTTTGAAAATGGAATAGAGTGGTCAGTACCCCTTCCGACAGAACTCAGCGGTACATCAATCAGCCTTAGCATTGCTGCAAGAACCCAAGACGTAATCCTTCTCCGTCAAACACCCAGCCCGATATCGTGGCAGGAGGCAACTCTGGGCTATCAGATTACAGCAGGCTACGACGCAAAAACAGGCGCTAAAATGTGGGGACCGATAAACCAAACAATACCCACATTACAAGATGTGACTATAGTTGGTGCCGGCGAGGGTTATTACGTGTTACATAACAAAGATACTAATGAAGCGTATGGCTACAGCCTCACGGATGGTAGCTTCAAGTGGGGTCCAGTTCAACTGGAAGGAAACGCTTGGAGTACTATTGGACGTGGTGGAGGAATCGCTTACGGTAAAGCATATGTTTGGGACATCGGTGGCTGGGTGAATGCTATCGATCTTGCAACAGGAGAGGTCGCATGGAACTTCACCCGTGGAAGCGCTGGATACGACACACCCTACGGTATATATCCTCTATTCCACTATAGCATGCATAGTTTTGCTGATGGAAAACTATTCCTTTCAGAGGGACACCTTTACACTCCGCCTCTGCATCCAGCTCGGCGACTTGCCATAAACTGCACTGACGGAAGCCTAGTGTGGAGCATAATGAGTTTCAGCAGTCGATCTCCTGCAGCTATTGCAGACGGCTACTTGGTGGAATGGAACAGCTTCGACAACAAGATATATTCAATCGGCAAGGGACCAACCGAACTCACAGTAACCGCTTCACCTAAAGTCTCAGCAGCAAACAGCAGAGTACTGATAGAAGGAACGATAATGGATATTTCTGCAGGCGCGGAACAAGATGGCGTGATTGAACGGTTCCCGAATGGACTTCCAGCAGTAGCTGATGAAGACATGAAAGAATGGATGGAATACGTTTACATGCAGCAAGCAAAGCCAGACAATACTACAGGTGTTCCAGTGAAATTGGCTTATCAGTTGGCAGACGGAAGCTGGAAAGACATCGATCAAGTTATCAGCGATGAATACGGGAAGTTCGGATTCCAATGGACACCCCCAGGAGAAGGCACTTACGTGGTGAAGGCGTTCTTCTTGGGCTCAGAATCTTACTGGGGTACATCCAGTGTAACCTACCTGACAGTAGGTCCAGTAGCGGAAGATGCTCCTAGCGCACAAGAGATTGCTCAGACAACAGTAAACCAGATGCCAGCATACCCATCAATTCCAGAAATACCCGCCTACCTGACAATCGACCTGGTCATACTGATAATCGCAGCCGTCGGCATGGTCATAGGCTTAATAGCCTACATGGCACTCAAAAAACAAAAATAAATCATCCCCCCTTTTCTTTTTTCTTTCAAACATAATGCGATAACGTTAACGAAAGTTAAGAAAAAACATTATTTAATAGGCTAGAAAGGAATTCTGACCTGCAGAATTTGCACCTACCCAATTACATGCGTTTTTTATTCCTCTTTTTCTAGGTAAGTTTATTTTTTCCGTTTCCACTACTAACCTAGTAACGATACTTAAAAAGCAGCAGTCTGGAACGATTTCGATGAATCTGTTAACAAACCAGAAACTCTGGGACTCGATCATCAAGACGCCACCCGTAAAATGGATGCTGAAAATCGCTCTAAAAAAATGTCCAAAATGTAACCGGACACCCCTTGAAACCGCATTAGACAAATATGCTGGCAAAAACCACTTACACTGCTCCTCTTGTAACCTTTACGTCAGAGTCATAGACTTCTGGATCAATTTCATACAAACAGTTTTAGCCGTTGAAAAGAGCCGTGTTTCCAAACTTTTTGCGGACTCCTACGTTAGAAGAGCCATAAACAGCATAGTGTACGGCTTTGCCGAGTTCGGTTTCAATTGTCCCATACAGGTTCACGCTCCCTTCCTTGTGGTATGGAATTTCACATACAAATGCAACCTCCACTGTAAACACTGCTACTCGGAATCCGGAAACAGCTCCAAGACAGAGCTCTCCACCGAGGAAGCCATGAAGGTCGTGGATCAACTGGCAGATTTCGGCGTCACCTCCTTAGCCTTTTCAGGGGGCGAACCCTTGATGAGAAAAGACTTCTTTGAGGTTGCCCGTTACGCAGTCGACGCGGGACTCTATGTGTCCTTAGCCACAAACGGAACATTGCTTAACGAAGAGAACTCCAGAAAACTCAGGGAAATCGGGCTCCATTACGTGGAAGTGAGCCTTGACGGAGCTAACGCCGAGACGCATGATTTCTTCAGGGGAAAAAGCGGCGCTTTTGACCAGACGATGCAGGGACTAAAGAACTGCCTGAAAGAAGACATCTGCACCTGCGTAGCAATAACCGGCACCAAAAACAATCTGACAGAAATCCCTGCAGTGCTTGAAATGGCTGAAAACATGGGAATTGACAGGTTCACGTTATTCAATTTTGTGCCAGTAGGCAGAGGCAAAGACATAATCGCAGCTGACCTATCTCCCCAAGAGCGCGAGCAGCTTCTACGTTTCTTTAACAAAAAGTTGTCAGAAGACCACAAAATAGCCATATTAAGTACAACTCCTCAACTCGCCCGGGTGGCTTTGCAGTCTCAATCTCCAACACAAGAAGACATCATAATGCCCCTTGCACACATGGAAGCCACCAAAATAAGCAAAAGAGCCACGGCTCTAGCCGACTTTATTGGCGGATGCGGAGCTGGACGATTATATTGCGCCATCTCCCCAGAAGGGAACGTTCAACCCTGCGTCTTCATGCCACTGGTAGTCGGAAATCTGAAAACTGAAAGGCTAGAAGACATCTGGCTCAACTCCCAAGTTTTTAAGGACCTCAGAGACAGAGGAAAACTGAAAGGGCGCTGCAGCAGATGCGAATTCAAGTTTGTTTGTGGAGGATGCAGGGCAAGAGCCTACGCTTACCATAACGACTATCTTATGTCCGACCCCGGCTGCATCAAACAACTCTCAGAGGGCGACTGACAAATGAAGCGGACAAAAATTGGAATCTTCAGAACCGATAACGGTTTAGAGTCCGCCCTTAAAGAGGCGTTGAAAGCTGCAGATTGGACTAAACATGTTCGAGGCAAGGTTTTCATAAAACCGAATCTGTGCTCCAAAAGTTACATTCCGGGGGCTGTCACCAATCCTCAGGTTCTCTTTCATCTGGTAAGCCTTCTCCGCGACAGGGCTGAAGAGGTTGTTGTCGGCGAATCCGATGGCTACAACTACTGCTGCAACGATGCTCTGGCAATGACCGGCGTAAAAAAGATCGTTGAAAAGGCTGGCGGAAAGACCGTTAACCTCTCCGAAGACGAAACCGTGAAGGTCAAAAGCTCCAAAACTTTCTGTCTAACCGATTTTCCTTTGCCCAAGACTCTTTTTGAAGCCGACTCGTTTGTTGACGTTCCGGTGATGAAGACCCACGAGTTCACAGACTACAGCGGCGCCATAAAGAACCTGTTCGGATGCATACCCGATGACAGGCGCATCTTTTTTCATCCCAAATTCGGCATGGTTCTACATGACTTGATTGTTCTGCTGAAACCAAAGTTTGTTGTCACAGATGCTACATTTTCTATGGAAGGAAACGGACCCAACAGGGGAATCGTCGTACCAATGAATCTTGTCCTAGCGGGCAGTGACGTTCTTGCCATGGACAAGCTGTGCTGTGAGATTATGGGCATAGACTGGACGGACATCGGTTACCTCAAGTTCATTGACCAGCACTATCAACGGGAAGAAACAGAGACCCAGATCATCGGCGAAAAAGTCGAGGATGTGAAGCGCCCCTTCCTGCCTCCCTACTTGGACGCCGCTGTCAGGGCTCAACGTTGGGTCTACAAAAGCTACTTTTTCACCCGTCTCTGCTTCGGCACACCCTTCTTGAACATGCTACAGGGATGCCTGAACGTCTACAGAAAGGTCGATACGGAAATCAAAGGCAAAGAGTGGGTAGACAAACACTGGGACAACTCGTTGCCTCGTTAAGCCTTCTCCAAAAGTTTGTGATACAAATCGATCACTTGGCCTGTAATCAGGCGCCAAGCAAACTTCTCTTCTATCAACTTTCTTCCCCGCCTGCCCATTTCTTCGGCAAGCTTCGGGTCCTGCAGCAGAGCAAGTACTCTCTGGGTCAGTTGCGTCTGGTCTCCGGGGTCTATCAGAAACCCGTTTTCCTTGTCTGCTAAGAACTCGGGTATCCCCCCAACCTTGGTGGAGATAACCGGCAAGCCGGTGGCTTGGGCTTCCAGTATGGCGAAGGGAAAGTTTTCGTAGATGGCGGGGAGCACAAATATGTCAGAGGCAGAGTAGAGGTCTGGAAGTTTTTCGTCCGGAACGTACCCCAGAAAGGTCACGTAGTCTTCTATGTCCAGCTGTTTTGCCAAGTCTCGGAGGCTCTGTTCCTTCTGTTTGAATCCTGTCCCTGATATAGCAAATTTTACGTCACCGAACTCTTGGATGACTGGCGGAATCGAACGCAGCAGGATTTCTAAGCCTTTTCTGTGATAGAGCCGCCCCACAAAAAGAACTACCTTCTTTTCCTCTTCTAGCCCGAATTCTCGCCGCAGCTCAGC
>CAYVVO010000297.1:0-3647 GCA_964455275.1 uncultured Candidatus Bathyarchaeia archaeon
TAGTTTAAGTCACACGTGTTCGTGCGAACGAGCTATAAGCAGTGAAGCATGTAGGACTGGAAATGCAACCTAATCAGCAGAGGAACCAAATCAAGCAGGGCATCCGCGTACAAATAGTCTTGAAGCAGCACCAGCGGAGCGGAAAATTAACCGAGGGCACAGTCAAGGATATCCTCACCAACAGCTCAACTCACCCCCACGGAATCAAAGTACGACTTACAGACGGCAAAGTCGGCAGAGTACAATCAATAATAAAATAACGTAGCGGCTTAACTGAGTTGCAGCATGTCGGTAAGCCTTCAGTGTGGTTGCTCAATCGCTACGTGTCAGCATCTCAAGTTGCCAGTTATTTTTTGGTGCGGGGAGTGGGATTCGAACCCACGAACCCCTACGGGACAGGCTCCTGAAGCCTGCGCCTTTGACCTGGCTTGGCGACCCCCGCCCCTATTGTTTTGAAGGCAATATTCTTCCTTAAGTGTCTTTTCGCTTGCACTGTAGCTTAAAAGATTAATGAAGCAGTTATCCCCTAAGCCAAGTGTGACGTGAAAGATTATGGACTGGATGGAAATACTAAGGGAATGCTCACAGAAGATGAGAAGAGCTGCCCTCAGATATTATGGCTCGCCGAAAGCCGCTGTAGGTTTTGGGGTTGGAGCAGGCGGCGACACATCAAAGAGGATCGATTTGGCTGCGGAGAAGGCGCTGATAGACTGTCTAGGCAAGCACGAAATATCGTGTACGCTTGTCAGCGAAGAGGCTGGAACAAAAAAGATCGGTTTTGGACCCTCCGAATTTTATGTTACAACAGACCCCGTGGACGGCACAACCAACGCTGTCCGAGGAATACCCTTCAGCGCTAACGTTATTGCGGTTTCTAGGGGAGGTTGGCTTAGGGACGTGGAAACGGCAATCGTACACGACATCATACACGACATAACCTACACTGCACAGAAGAATGGGGGCGCCTTCAAAAACGGTGAAAGAATCAAGACCTCCGAAACTTCGGACTTGGAAGACGCTTTAATCGGCGTTGACTTGAACACCTTCAAGATAGAGGAGCTGGTAGCCAAACTGGAAGGCTTATTCAAGAGGGGAAAACATTTCCGCCACTTCGGAGCCAACGCCCTAGACATCTGCTACGTTGCAGACGGCTCCACAGACGCCTTCATCGACATCCGCGGAAAACTGCGGGTAACAGACATGGTTGCCTCCCATCTTATACTCCGCGAGGCAGGCGGAATCATGGTTTCGCCGGAAGGCGAAGAACTGGACGTTCCCTTAGCGCCCACCCAAAGACTGTCCTTCATCGCGGCAGCTAACAGGAGCATCTACGAAGCCATCCAAGAGGCATTAAACAGGTGACGCTGGCAGTCCAGTTTTTAACAGAGAAAACCAGAGAGTTACGTGTGGTAACTTGACGCAGATAAAGCCTGTACAGCCGTATCCAGCCCTGATACTGCAGAAGAAACATGACCGAGCGCTGGTGGTTTCTGACCTTCACATAGGCTGGGAAAGACTGCTAAGCAAAAGAGGAATCCACGTTCCCCCCCAAACCCCAAAAATCAAGAACACACTGCTTAGGCTAATCAAAGAATCCAAACCCACACAAGTAATATTTCTGGGAGACATAAAGGACGCCATCGCAAAGGTGGAGATGGAAGAGTGGCGGGACATCCCAGAATTCTTCGAGGACATACAAAAAATGGTTCCAGACCTCCAAGTCGTTCTGGGAAACCACGATGGAAACCTTGAGCCCCTCCTCCCCGAAAACGTGAAAATCATCCCCTCAACAGGAGTCAGCTTCGGAGATGTCGGACTCTTCCATGGGCACGCATGGCCAGCGCCAGAACTTCTAGAATGCAGAAGCCTAATTTCAGGTCATGTTCACCCCACAGTGCTTATCCGCGACCCCATGGGCTTCAGGATGACGAAACAGGTTCTGGTCAAGGCGCCATGCGACGGAATGCAGCTAGCGGGGAGTATTCTTAACCGTTTGGGCGCCAAAAAAAACGGCAACAATCTTTCCGCGGTTCTTGAGGAGCAGTATAAGGTGAAAGTTAAGGTTTCGCAGCTGTTCATAATGCCCTCCTTCAACCAGTTCCTTGGGGGCAGACCAATCAACGAGGGAAAGAGAGGAAAAAAGAAGAGCGGCGCGTTTATTGGTCCAATATTACGTTCCGGCTGCGTAAACATGGATGAGGCGGAGGTTTATCTTCTGGACGGAACATTTCTGGGAACAGTTGATCAGCTGAAAGCGCTGAGTTAAACATGAAAACATCTCCAGTTATCATTTGGCAGAAGTTCAGTTCAGAAAGGTTTTAATGAATTTCAGTGCGTACGTACTTGCGAGGGTGAAAGAATGTCAGAGGATGACTTGCCTGAATGGTACAGAAAAAGAAAGAAGCGGAACCCATTTTTTGGAAACTGGTTCTTCGGAGACATCGAAGAGATGATGAAGGAAATGGAGGAGATGATGGAACGAGAGTTCAGCCAATTCAAAACTCGCATCCCAGAAGACCTGAAACGGGAACGCAAGCTTCCTGACGGCTCGACAAGTGCTGAGTGGGGACCCTTCGTGTACGGGTACAGCATGACCATTGGACCGGATGGAAAACCGAAAATAAGGGAATTCGGCAACGTCAAACCTTCAAGCGACCTTGAATCCTGCGGCTTAAACAAACCATGCATTGATGTAAAGCAAGAAAGGGAACCGCTTGTGGACATAATAGACACAAACGGGGAGATAAAGGTCATAGTGGAATTGCCTGGCGTCGCAAAAGAGGACATCAAACTTTCTGGAGCAGAGGACAAGTTAACGATTTCTGTTGAGGCTCCTGAGCGTAAGTACTTCAAAGAAATTGAGATGCCAGCGAAAATTGACCCCAAGAAAGCTAAAACCTCATACAAAAATGGAGTGCTAGAGGTTACAGTATCCAAAATCGGAGAGAAAAAGAAGCCCAGCGGAGAACAGATAAAAATCGAGTAACGCGAAAAACGGCTGTGACCTCCGCTGTTGAAACGCAAACGCTTCTCCCCACAAGTCCATAGCACTCTGAAGGAAAGATAAACGGTGAAAGTGTCCAAAGAAATCAAGGTGCTCGAAAAAGTCTGCGAGGAAGCGAAAACCAGGGGAGAGTTAACGGCTAACCAGTTAACCCAGCTTTCAGAGGCGTTTGGTTCACAGTTCACTAAAGCATGGGACACCATAAAGGAGAAACGAGTTAAAAAGTATGTTTTTAGCCCCAGCGGCAGGATTGTTTGGATAGTTGTGGGCAGAGAAAGGGAATACCAGATTTTGCCAGCCGCGGGTTTCTGTTCCTGCGACGATTTCTATTTCCGAGTAATGGACAGAGAAGCACACATCTGTTACCACTTTATTGCCCAGAAATTAGCGGATGCTTTGGAGGGGTATGACAAGGTTGAGGAAGAGGATAGGCTCTACGACTGCCTGATGGAAGAGTGGAAAAAGGTTACACCTTAAATATGTCACATTCAAATAGTAGACAAAAGGAGAGGTTTAGATGACTCCGGATGCCTACTTTGGTTGGATACTCCTCATTTTAACAGTTTTGATTTTCATAGCTTTGGTTCTAGGCTTCTTGTATTTGGTTTATGGCAAAGAGGAAAACCCCGAAGAGACATAGTTT
>CAYVVO010000298.1:0-3003 GCA_964455275.1 uncultured Candidatus Bathyarchaeia archaeon
TGTGCGCCTACTAGTGTTCCATCGATGTCATACAAGCTTACCGCATATTTGTTTCCTGCTGCTACAGCCTGTGTTATTGTAAATGTTTCAGAATTGCTTGGGGCTACTGTGTCTGAAGTTCCGGATGACCAAGTACTTGCAAGTTCGCCGTTGACTCTTATGTTTTTGACAGTAAAAGAACTTGTTCCTGAATTAGTCACCTGTACAGCTATCTGTCCAGTCGTGGCGTTGCCAGCAGTGAAATCTACGCCTATGATTGTTAGTTCGCTTGTTTCCATGAATCCGATGGTTAGTGAGCCCATCCATGCTGCTACTGCGATAGCGACTGCAACAGTTACTGCGATGAGTATGATGGCTGCGACTACAGGGCTTAGAGCTTTCCTGTTCTCTAGGAGTTTTCTCATTTTTGGTTCCTTCTATCCTTTAAGTTCACTAGAATAATGGTCTCAAAACAGATTTAAATCTTATGACTTACGACAGCATATAAAACATTGTTTCAGCACTATTAACCCAAATTTAACACCAAAACTTAACGACGACGGCAGCCTCGAAGCTCGCTCAGGCTTTTTTCAAATTCTGTTTTAGGGTTGAAAAAAAATAATGGTGGTTGGTTTTGCAACCGCTGAACTTCTGGATGTATTCAGTCCTGCGTTAGCTTGCATCAGTTCCAGTTAACACGATCTCAAAGCTAAAGCTGCCTATTCCGCTAATGCTTTGGGACACCTTTAACGTTAAGGTAACCTGAATTACTTGGTTCGGTGCAACTGTTTGTCCATTGTAGTTCCAAGTTAAGGTAATGTAGTTGGCGCCGTTTGTTGGGTTCCAATTTGCAGTGCTTAAGAACAGATTAAGCGATGTTGCTCCTTCATTTTTTATGTAAATTACGTATTCGCCAGAAGAACCGGGTGCAAGAGTACCCCACGGAACCTCAGAAGCTGTGGTAGTACAACCGGCGTCTCTGTACGTTGCGATTCCTGCTGTTTGAATTTGAATCGATCCGTAACTATACATTTGGGTTCTAGTGGATAATTGTCCACTAATTGTGCTGAGTAAAAACAGATTCAAAACAAGGCTCGCAACTATAACCAAGAGCAACATCATTTTTTTTCGTTTCTTGGTTACAAAGTTTATAATTCGCAGACCATGTGGAACCATATTTATCATTCTGGTTTTGAGTGTAGACATATACTGAAAAATTGCTGACAATTTTAGTTTCAGGTATAAACTTGCTTGTTTGAGCATAGCTGTTATTGCCAGTAGAGCTTTTTGACTCACATTCAACTTGGAAACACAGTTTTTGAAGGATTTTAGGCTTCTTTTGATTCGTCGTTTCAATTCATGATCTCCTTTATTTTCGGTTCAATCTTGTATTTAATGGGGCTTTTTTTAAGCATTTTTGTGAAATTCATTTTTGCATTTTGCAAATTCTTTTTTGCAATAGAATAGAGCGGAAAACCGTATCAAAATAACTAATGTTTGGATAAAATTTTAGTTTCAAGAATACTTAAGTTACGCTGTTATTACCGTTGTTCCAGAATATTTATCAAAAAATCTGATGAATCTCTTGTCATCTAATCTAAGACCAATTAGCAAGTCAATGGGTAATACAAAGCATTTACCAAAACTCCTTACTGCCGCAGCATCATAACTCAGTTTTTTACTAGTAATGCCCACCGCCTTAATCATGAACAGATATTTTCCCACGGTTTGACCTCCATAACCTTCAAGAAGCGTTGAATATAGCCAAAGTAGCACTAAAAACAAAAAGAAGTTTTGATGAAACAGAAACTGTCCAGTAAACAAAACAAACACTTCAGCAATTAAACTAACTGTGATGAGGATTGTGAAAGTCACGCCCATATCGACAACAAAAGCCAGGGCTCTCTTGGAGAATTTCGCGACATAGCGGCTACTTTTGCTTTCTAAGAAATCAACATCTATTGAAAGGGCTTCGGCATCTTTGAGTATTCTTAATGCGCTTTGACCAAATTTGTTCAGTTTATATTTTCCTGTGGGCGTTTGATCTAAGAACAGCTTCAAATTGCGAAGGTGAAAACTCATTCTTCCAGTGTCAATTTCGAGAATATTCATCAGTTCCGAGAAAGACATCTCTTTTTTCTCTAAAAGACTAAGCAAGATGCCTCTTCTTATTTTGTGGGATAAAATAAGCAAAACCTTTGAAATATTCTCGTCATTAAGAGACATCTTTTAACTCCAAGTCAATTCAGATAATTTATTCTCTAAATTAAAGAAATCAGCAAGGTTCACGCGCTGTTTCTTTAATTCCCTATAAGAAAGTTAATCACATTATTGATTAATACTTTTCGATTATCATTTTAATAATGTGTATTTGCTTGGTTTTCTACTAGGGCACGTAAGAAGAAAGATGAAACAGAATAAGAATTAGGAACAGAAAAGAGTCAATGAGTGAACAGACGTAAACGAATAATCTTTTTCGGGTTTTGAGACTAAAATTTAACTCTCAAAAAAAGGGGAGTTTTGCGGGAGAATAGTGGTGATATCACCACTTCGTAACAAACAGCCCTTCCAGTAGAATTTTTTGGGTTTAGACTAATATTTAATCCTAAAAATGAGGGAAAAAATAACACTGCTTAATAGTAATGATTCTCGTAGACTTTCAGAAATTCCTAAATATAGCATTGATACTGAAGGAGTAACAAATGATTGAAATCCTACTGGATCCTTTAACTGGATTGTTAGATGGTTTAATTTCCGGAACAATAACATTTTTTGCAGTCTTAATGTTCTCATTTTTTTACAGGTTTTGTACAAACGAAAAAATCCCGACATTTATCGGAATAGCATTTGGTTTTGGGTTTTGGGGTTTCACTGGAGGATTAGTAGATATTTTCCAGCAACCAACTTTAGGAGGAGCAATTAAAATTTTAACAGTACTCATATTTGTTGTCTGGGGAATAAACACTGGCGATAAAATTTCAGCTAAAATTCCAAAGAAAGGAACAGAAATGTTAAAAGGAATTG
>CAYVVO010000299.1:0-3214 GCA_964455275.1 uncultured Candidatus Bathyarchaeia archaeon
GGATTGACATTTAAAATCCTCGACGCAACGACATCCTATTGAGGGGAGAGCAAAGTGAAACTAAAGAACATTCACGTAACACTCAAAAAGGGTTACCTCACAAAGTTTTATGGGGCACTCCGGTGATGATAGGCTCCTACGATTTTGGCAGAATAACAATAAACGGAAAACATTACACCACTGACCTCCTAGTTTTCCCAGAAAAAATCAAGGCTGACTGGCGGAGGAAAAACGGACACCGCCTCCACATAACTGACTTGAAGGAGGTTCTTGAGGCGAAACCAGAGGTGCTGGTGGTGGGCACAGGCTACTCGGGAATGATGGATGTTCCCCCTGAAACCAGAAGCTATATTGAATCTGAGGGAATCGAACTCGTAGTCCAGAAAACATCTGAAGCCTGCAAAACCTTCAACCGACTATCTGAGTCCAGAACTGTTGTGGCGGCTCTCCATCTTACATGCTGATTCGGTAGCCTTTCCCTGAGCTTGGTATAACATACAAAAGTTTGGGTTTGTAGGGTTAACGTTTATATAATATGACATATGTCATATTGTTAGGAATGCTCATGCATAGAAAAAAAACATTCTTCCTAAATCTCTTGCTGGTTGGACTACTTGTTTCACTTGTTCTCACTAACTCACCAATAATAGGAACAGTGGCTGAAACGACAGATGAAACAACAACACTTGAAAGCGTAGAAATCAGAGAATATGAAGGAGAAGACCTCTCCTCAATCGATGCTTTCAGAGAAAATTCGATTAAAGGACCACAATACATCGATGCAGAAAACTACACCCTCACAGTCTCAGGTCTCGTAAATAACGAATTACAATTAACCTATGATGAGGTCGTTAACGGTTACCAGAATTTTGAAAAGGTTGTCACACTCAATTGCGTAGAAGGCTGGAGCGTAACCATACTCTGGGAAGGCGTCTTGGTTACGAACCTGATTGAAGAGGCAGGAGTCGACCCAAACGCCACCACAGTGATATTTTATGCTTATGACGGATATTCCACATCAGCGCCGCTGGACTACATAATCGACAACAACATACTCATGGCTTACAAAATGAACAACGTAACCCTTCCACCCGAAAGAGGCTTCCCGTTCCAGCTTGTGGCAGAGAGCAAGTGGGGGTACAAGTGGATAAAATGGATAACAGAAATCGAACTGTCAGACAACGAGGACTACAAAGGATTCTGGGAGAGCCAAGGCTACTCTAATGACGGAAACCTAAACGAGGGCTTTTTTGACTCCTCAATTCCAGAGTTTCCTTCATGGGCTATTCTACCCCTGCTAATTGCGGTAGTTACACTCGCAGTCATAATCTATAGAAAGAAACTGGCGAAGAAAAAGGTACACTAGTCAGATTCGCTATCTTGAATCCATTTGCCATACTTTTTCCTTGAAAGCCAACGAAACTTTCTTCTTACATCACGTAAGAAACACCGACCGGCAAACCAGAAACTAAACATCGGTCAACCCATAACTTGTAGCCGCGATTAACTAGGATTCTTAGCAGTGTATCTTCCCAGGTTGGCTGAGACAATGGTGTTTGGTCCCGTAGAGTATATGTCTTGCTTGCCTAGATTACCGTAGACATTGTTTCCAGTGATCAAATTGTAATTAGACTTTTCACCATATTCTTTGATTCCATACTGTTGAGTTTCGTATTTCCACTCACCAAAAGAACCAGCTCGGTTTCCAGTTATGATTGTGTAACTACTGTTGTATAGATAAATCCCACTCGATGAATTCCACAGGTTATTGCTGTTCAGTTTTGCAACGTTGCTTGTTATTAGTAGGTTTTGGCATGAGTCGATGTTGATTCCGTCGAGCCCATTATTGTCCATGATGTTTCCGGTGATTACTCCGCTAGTCACCGAGTAAGCGTTTAGACCATAGTTTGAATCCCACAGGGTGTTTGCTGCTAACAAAAATCCGCTTGAAGTAACATATATGGCACTTCCTGTTACGCGTCCAATGTCATTATCAACTATATGAGCATCGGAAGCGTAGTCGCCTATCCATATTCCATAATCCGAACTGCTGTTGCCAATTTTTTCGATCCGATTCCTGACTATCCAAGGTTGAAGACTGCTCATCGGCGGTGTACCCTTGATATGTATAGCGGTCTGTCTGATTTCATAGAAAAGGCACCTTTCGATCAGAACTCTCTCCGAGTTATGTACAAATATTCCTTTGCCGCTTGTTTGCGCGTCTCTGTTTCCCTGAAAATAGATTGATTTAATGGTGGTGTAATTTGAGTTTTCAAGATACATCATGTCGGTGTTTGAATTTTGTGTGAGATTGAGTTTTGTTTCCCAGCTTTGTCCAATGATGTTGACGTTGAGTTTTTCCACAACATTAATTGTGCCGTCTATATTGTAAGTTGCGTCACAGAGGAAAACCAGACCGCCAGTAGGTATGCTTGAAATTGCGTTGTTTATGACTGCTGTTGCATTTGTTCCAAAATACTGTATTTCTCCAGTTGAACCGTTCTTTGCATAATAGGTTGACCCGTCTCTCCAAATTAGAACACTGAAAGCAGCCTTCAGTGTACCATTGTCTATTTTCGCTGGAGTTACACTGCCATTAGCCAATTTAGCGGTCACTACGGCGCTGTCAGCCATCTTTTCAGCCGTAACTGCGGCGTCAGCAAGCTTAGAGGTTGTTACTGCTCCGTCGGCAAGCTTAGCGGTTGTAACTGCGCCATCAGCGATATTGATTGCTATGATTGAGCCGTCAGCCAAATCCACAGCCGTTAACGTTCCATCCTGTATTTTTGCTGAAGTTACACTGCCATCAGCCAACTTAGTGGTCACTACAGCGCCGTCAACTATCTTTTCTGAAGTAACTGTGTCGTCTCCAATCTTGTCGGTAGTCACTGCGTCATCTGCAATCTTATCAGATGTCACTGCACTATCTGCAATCTTAGCGGTTGTAGCTGCTCCGTCGGCAAGCTTAGCGGTTGTAACTGCGCCATCAGCGATATTGATTGCTGTGATTGAGCCGTCAGCCAAATCCACAGCCGTTAACGTTCCATCCTGTATTTTTGCTGAAGTTACACTGCCATCAGCCAACTTGGTGGTTATGATGGCGGTGTCAGCTATTTTTTCTGCTGTCACTGCGTTATCGCTGATTTGGGTAGTTTGTAATGGTAGGATGCTTGGTGCAACGTAAACCACAGCCAAGGTGGTGACTAAAGAAAGA
>CAYVVO010000300.1:0-1218 GCA_964455275.1 uncultured Candidatus Bathyarchaeia archaeon
TGCCCGTCTTCGTGGAGGACGCCGGACTCTTCGTTGAGGCACTACAGGGTTTTCCCGGACCGTACTCCAGATACGTTTACGACACGGTTGGAGTCGACGGCATCCTGAAACTGATGAAAAACACAGAAAACCGCGCCGCCTACTTCATGTCCGTGATCGCCTTCGCCAGCCCAGAACTGCAACCTGTCTGTTTCGTCGGCAAGGTGGAGGGAAAACTTTCTCTGCGGAAGCGGGGAACCGCTGGTTTCGGCTACGACCCCATATTCGAGCCGCTGGAGGGTGATGGAGGAACCTTCGCGGAGATGACAACAGCACAAAAAAACGTGCATTCTCATCGGGCTGGGGCTCTGAGAAAGTTTGCGGAATGGTATTCCCGTTGTTAGCAAACGAATATTTTATATACTCGCGTTCCCTCCGCCTTTAGGGAGCTTCCGGAGAAAAGAGAAACATGCCGAAAAAAGAGAAGGGGATGTCACATCAGACAAGACCTGTAACCAAGAGATCGCCATCATGGTGCAGATACACGGCTGAGGAAGTGGAAGCCCTGATCATGAAGCTGTCTAAAGAGGGACACCCCCCCAGCAAGATAGGAATAATTCTTCGCGACCAGCATGGTGTTCCGTTGGCGAAACCCATCACCGGAAAATCCATCACAGAGATACTTAAGGAGAGAAAGATGTCTTCGTCTCTTCCTGAAGATTTAGAGAATCTTCTGCGAAAGGCTGCGCGCCTTCATGTTCACTACGACAAAAACAAGGCAGACTTGCATAACAAGAGGGCTCTGCAGATAGTGGAGGCAAAAATTTACAAGCTCTCCAGATACTACAAGCGCGAAGGTGTGCTTCCTCCTGACTGGAAATACACGCCGAAAGCGATCACCCTGTTCTAGTTTCGGGGTTCAATTTGTCGGTTAAGAAGAAACAGATTGCCAGCCTCCAAAAAGATGCGTCTGAGGCGGCTGAACTTATTCATGAGCATGTCAAAAAAGGCGACGCCATTCATTTGCATTCTCACATAGACGCTGACGGCATATCAGCTGGAGGCATCATGGGAAAGGCGTTGTTCAGGGCAGGGGCAAAGTTTCGTTTGCGCCTCGAAAGGTGGATGGATGAGAAGGTCGCCGACAGGATAGCGGAAGAAAATGCGGCGTTAACCATATTCAGTGACATGGGAAGCGGGTACCTTGACCTGCTGGGAGAGCGGCTAGCCAACCGAGAC
>CAYVVO010000301.1:0-3620 GCA_964455275.1 uncultured Candidatus Bathyarchaeia archaeon
ATTCCAATAGCGGTCATAACCAATTCCTCCCTGATTTGGCAGAACGACACGAAGGAAGATTTGCTGGAAGCAGATTTCGTTTCTTTCAAGATTGACACTGTCAACGAAAAACTATGGAAAAAAATAGACAGACCGCACAAAGACTTGAAGTTAAGCACCATCTTGGGGGGCATAAGCGATTTTGCGAACGAGTTTAGGGGCACAATTGTCAGCGAAACAATGCTGATTGATGGAATAAATTATGGTGGCGAGTTTGAAAAGACTGCGGAATTCCTGAAACACCTGAAAAGGCTTGATAAGGCATACCTAGCCATTCCAACAAGACCGCCAACAGAAAGATGGGTCACACCCGCCAAAGAAGAAACGGTAAATGGGGCTTTTCAGGTCTTTGCCGAAAAGTTAGGCGCCAAAAAGTTGGAATATCTGATTGGCTACGAGGGTAATGCCTTCAGTTTCACAGGGAGAGTTGAAGAGGATCTGCTGAGCATAACTTCGGTGCATCCCATGCGAGAAGAGGCGGTTAAGGAGTTTTTGAAGAAGACAGATACAAGTTGGTCGATTATTGAGAAACTTTTGCTGGAGGACAAGCTTGTGGAGCTTGATTATGCAGGGAAATTATACTATATGCGGAAGTTACCGAGCAGAAATTTT
Organism: uncultured Candidatus Bathyarchaeia archaeon; assembly: GCA_964455275.1. GTDB lineage: Archaea > Thermoproteota > Bathyarchaeia > Bathyarchaeales > Bathyarchaeaceae > Bathyarchaeum. The sequence continues at coordinate 652 of CAYVVO010000301.1, forward strand.
GTTTACTGAGTGACTGTGAGGGGTCTTCCTTCGGTTAGGGCTTGGGCAACCTTTCTTCTTGCGCTTTGAAGAAGTCTCCAGATTGTTCCTCTTGAGACGCCCATTTTTGTGCCTGCCTGTTCCTGAGATAAGCCTTCAAGGTCCACTAGTCTTAGAGCTTCGACTTCTGCGTGTTCGATTGAAATAGGGCTGGCGGTTGTTGTTGGTTGTGGGATGAATTTTTCTACTTTTGAGGGGTTTGGTATGGTGACTGGTTTTGGGAATCTTCCTCTTCTTCCTCGTCTGCACCGTCTTCGAGACATTGTGATCAGCTAATCTCTTATTCTTTAAGCCTTATATGCTAATCTAGTTGTGCCGTAACTCTTATATATTTCTGTGCATATTCCAATAAATGTAAATCGTGCATAAACACAAAAATAGAGGTGAAAGAACCATGCCAAGAGGAGATAGAACAGGACCCTGGGGCGCTGGACCCATGACAGGAAGAGCATCCGGATACTGCGCAGGTTACTCCGTTCCCGGATTCATGAATCCAACAGGTGGATATGGAAGGGGATGGGGAAGAGGACGCGGAAGAGGATTCGGCAGAGGATGGGGAAGAGGTTTTGGCAGAGGCGGATACGTGTACCCACCACCCGCAGTAGGTCAACCCGCTTACCCACAGGCAAACCCGCCAGTAGTACAACCGCAGGCTCCAAAACAAGAAGTTGTAGCCTTAGAAAATTATCAGAAACAGTTGGAAGCAGAGAAAGCAGACCTTGACCAAGAGATGGGCGGCGTCAAAGCTAGAATCGAAGAGTTGAAAGCAAAACTCGAGTGAAGGGACAGCAAGTAGGATCGTGAACGCGACGCCCTTTAGAAAAGCCATGGAATCAGGGGGAGGTGAAATTTTTTGGGAAAGCTCAGGATAGCCGTTGCAACGAATGGAAAGAATGGGTTAGAGGACGTTGTGTCAAACGTTTTTGGTAGAGCCAAAACGTTCACTATAGTGGATGCTGAAGATGAAAAGATAGCAGGCGTAACCATACTGGAGAACTCTGCAGCATCATATCACCATGGAGCTGGACCCATCGCAGTTAAAATGTTGGTGGACGAAGGCGTTGAAGTGGTACTTGCTAATGAACTGGGTATTGGCGCGTCTGAGCTGTTAAAGCAGCATAACATAACCACTATACCCGTCAAACCAGGCACAAACGTTGCAGAGGCTACTAAAAAAGCGCTGCGTACACACAAATAGCAAGAGACGCCGGATGAGATCGAGGAACAAGGAAAACATCTTACCGAACAAAAATCAGAGATCACCTAAAGAACAGTATAGAAAACTGAAAATTCTTGCAGAACATGCATCAAACCAGCTTGGCTCACCCTGCTGTGCACCGTGTTAATTGATTTAGCTGTATTGTATATACGTTTATAAGCGACCCCCAGAAAAGTTTGCATAACTGAGGGCACATGATGAAAAGATCGGAGATCCTCGGTGTTACAGAACGTATTCTGGAAAAAGCCGGATTCCGCTTGTCACAAAGATGCTGCTCCAGACCATGCTGCTTTGACCTAGCAGCTCGGGGAGAAAAAAAGCTCATTTTCTTGAGGATTCAAACCAACATCGGAAACACGTGTCTCAATGATGCGGCGGAGCTTCAGAAGATCTCAGGATGCTTTTCTGCAATGCCTCTTATTGTCGGCGAAAAAACGCGCAGAAAACCTCTCGAGGATGACACGGTCTACACTAGGTATGATGTTTGTGCCATAACTGCCCAAACTATGGAGGATATGCTCCTCCGGGGAGTGTGTCCTTTGGTTGAGGCTGGACCTGGAGGTTACTACATAAAACTTGACGGGTCCCTTATCAGGAAGCGGAGGCAAGAACTGGGGCTTTCTGTTGGAAAGTTAGCTGAGATGGTTGGAATCTCTAGGAGAACTCTTTACGGTTATGAGAATGAAATGGCTAAAGCTTCAGTTCACGCAGCCTACAAGCTTGAGTGGATTCTGGGAGCGCCGGTGGTGCAAACCACAGATGTGTTTCAAGGTCCCGAACGATCGTGTTTCTTAGCCAAAGCCCGAAGCATAATCGCTAAGCATCGTCTTCTAAAGGCAGTTTTTGGAAAGCTTACACAATTCGATTTTAAGGTGACTTCCACAGGAAGAGCGCCCTTCGACTTTATCGCCAGATGTCCCGAAAAAGGGTTGAAGATAATTGGGGGCGTTGCTGATGCGGGGGAGAGGAACTTGGATCAGCGGATAAAAGAGGTTAAAAGTCTTGGCGAGGTTATCGGCGCTCATGCGGTTTTCATAAGCTACGAAGAAAGAAGCAAAGATGAAAGAGTGCCTTTGATCCGCTACAAGGTTCTTACCAAGATGAAGTGTCCAAAAGAACTTTTCGCGCAGCTTAGCTAGCTTTCATTTTTGTAAAATAGGTTACTGCAGCTTTTTCTGTCTCGAGTCTGCTTCGCTCTTGACTCTTTTCGCTGTTTTCCACGATTTTCTTACGAAAGCGGGGTAGTCGCCAAACTTTCTGATCCAGTCTTCTAGGAATTTTATTGTGTTATGGTCGCTTGGGTAGCCGCAGCCCATGTTGCCGTGTTTCTTCTGTAGCTGGGAAATCACTTTATCCCGTTCCACCTTGGCTATGATAGAGGCTGCGGATACAATGGGATAGTTTACGTCTGCCTTGTGTTCGCATACTATTTTGGGGCTAAACGAGAGTTTTTCTGCGATGTGTTCTGCAAACCGGTCTGGCAGAATGTCCGATGCGTCCACATAGACTACGTCTGGCTTAAGAACCGTTATCACTTTAGCCATTGCCACAGCTTCGAGGCGATTCAGCTTGTGAAGCCTTCTTTTGCTTTCAACGACACGATCAATCTCAGCTGGAGACAGCCATACGATGTGGTAGTTGAGAGCCAACTTTTTTATTTGCGAGGAAAGTGTTTCGCGTCTCTGCGGAGAAAGGAGCTTAGAATCTTTCA
>CAYVVO010000302.1:0-2552 GCA_964455275.1 uncultured Candidatus Bathyarchaeia archaeon
AGGACGCCACCAGAAGCGACCTCGATTTTCTCACCAGAATGTTCAAGGCAGGAGTCGCTGCGGGCGCGGATAGGCTATGCCCATGCGACACTGTGGGAGTTCTGATACCTGAAAGAACCAGCGAGCTTTATTCCGAACTGAAGAAAAGAATCAGAAAAGTGCCTCTGAGCGTCCACTGCCACGACGACTTCGGTTTAGCCGTAGCAAACACTATAATTGCCCTAAAATCCGGAGCCGATCAAGCCCACGTAACCATGAACGGGTTAGGCGAGAGAGCGGGGAATGCCTCCCTGGAAGAGATAGCTGTCGCCCTCAGGGCAAACTACAACGTGAAGCTGGCAATAAAAACGGAACTGCTGTACGAGACATCCAGACTGGTTTCGCGAATAACCGAGTTTCCTCTCCAACCCAACAAAGCAATCGTAGGCGAGAACGCCTTTGTCCACGAGTCCGGCATGCACACTCACGGAATACTGGCAAATCCATCAACATACGAGCCCTTCCCACCCGAATTGATCGGACGCACAAGAAGAATAGCCTCAGGTAAACACTCTGGCTCGCATGGAATCAAGGCATCTCTAAACGAAATGGGACTAAAACCAAACAGCGAGCAGCTGAAAGAAATCTTTCTACGCGTGAAAACTCTGGGAGACAAAGGCAAACGGGTTTCTGACGCTGATTTGCAGGCAATCGCTGAAGCTGTTATGGAATTGCCGACTGTTCGACCCATAAAACTTGAGGAGATAACAGTTGTCACCGGCAGCAGAGTCACCTCAACGGCGTCTGTGAGGCTGAACCTCAGCGGTAAAATGCTCACGGAAGCAGCTACGGGGGTAGGTCCAGTGGATGCTGCCATTAACGCCATAAAAAAGGCGGTGGGAATCGTTGAACCGATACAGCTAGAGAACTATTCTGTTAAGGCTATCACCGGAGGCACCAACGCCGTAACCGAGGTGGCTGTGAGCCTCAGCAAAGGAGACAGAAAAGCTACAGCCATCGGAGTCAACGAGGATATAGTTATAGCTAGCGTTCAAGCAATGCTTAGCGGCATGAACGTCTTGATGACCAATTATAAAGCTCAAAAATCAAAGGAGAAATCTTGAAAATGGCTAGAATGTCTGGCGCAAAAGCGCTCACAGAGGCTTTGAAGCGAGAAAAAGTAGAAAACATATTCGGAATCATAGGCGGAGCACTTCTACCCATCCACGATGTTCTATCTGACTCGGGAATAAGACATATCATTGCTCGGCATGAACAGGGCGCAGCCCACGCAGCAGACGGGTACGCTCGTGCCAGTGGCAGGGCGGGAGTATGCATGGCTACTTCGGGTCCTGGAGCAACAAACCTCGTCACCGGCATAGCTAACGCGTACCTGGATTCTTCACCGGTTATTGCTTTAACTGGACAGGTCAATGCGTATTCAGCTACTTCATCCTATATGATAGGGCGGGATGCGTTTCAGGAAGCCGATATAATAGGGATAACCACGCCGATCACAAAGTATAATTGCCAGGTGAAAAGTGCTTCAGAAATCCCTAAAGCAGTGCGGATGACCTTTCATATCGCCACAACTGGCAGACCTGGACCAGCTTTGATTGACATCCCTAAGGACACTCAGACAAAAATCGAAGAAATGGACTTTCCCAGTAACATACAGATTCGAGGCTACAAACCCAACATTGAACCTCACCCGATTCAGGTTAAAAAAGCTGTTAAACTACTCCTCAAAGCGGAGCGACCAATCATCCTAGCGGGCGGAGGAACAATCACATCTAACGCCTCTCCAGAACTCCTGCAAATCGCTGAACTTTTGATGGCGCCAGTGGCAACGACCTTCATGGGAAAAAGCTGTTTTCCAGAAAATCACCCATTATCCATGGGAAACATAGGCATGCACGGCACCCGCGTTGCCAACAAGGTGATTTTGGAAGCTGACGTCATATTGGCTATAGGAACAAGATTCCAGGACAGAAGCACAGGAACGCTGGACGATTTCTGTCCTGACGCCAAAATAATCCATATTGACATAGACGCGGCGGAAATAGGGAAGAACGTTGATGTGGAAGTGCCGATTGTTGCCGACGCAAAAGTGACTCTGAAGCTGATTCACCAGCAGCTAGTTCATAGAATAAAGAAGAAAGAAGGCTCTCCTTGGGTTGATAGAGTCAAAGAGCTTAAGGACAAGTTTCTAAGCGAGATGGACTTTGGCGAAGGTGACTTGACTTCTCCTAAGCTGCTGAAGGAGCTTCGAAGGATACTTCCAAAGAACGCTATCGTCGCCACGGAGGTGGGACAGAATCAGATGTGGGCAGCCCTGCACTTTCAAACATATAAACCTAGGACTTTCATCAGTTCAGGAGGGTTAGGAACCATGGGCTTCGGTTTCCCAGCGTCTATCGGAGCCAAAGTAGCATGTCCCTCATGCCCAGTTGTTGACATAGCTGGAGATGGAAGCTTCAGAATGACGGAGCAGGAACTCGGAACTTCAGTCACCGAGGACATACCCGTGATAGTGGTTATTTTGAACAATTCGATGCTGGGTATGGTGGCTA
>CAYVVO010000303.1:0-3814 GCA_964455275.1 uncultured Candidatus Bathyarchaeia archaeon
CCCATTTCTCCCTCCACGTCAAATCGTATCCCAGTTTGCGTTGCGTAGCCGTTCAAAACAAGAACGTTCTGAATCATTGAAGCAACTATCAAAACTAACCCAAAAAGCGTGACAAGAAAAACCAGTTTGCGTCGCTTGCCCCCTAAATTGGCTAAGTCGAGTGAATAGAACTTGTTTAGCAGCGAAGCGGCAAGCAGGCAGAACAGCGGCAGAAACTGATAATCATACTTGATAGGATTATTGTAGGGGCAATTCAAATTCTTTCCAAGCACCAAAAACATGTTCACACCTAAAACTACGGCAACGGTTACCAAGCAAATCATGTCAGAAGCGAAGAGTTTTCCAAGGCTCTTTCTGCGCGCAAAAGAAATCAGCAGAGACACAGCGCCTGCAGCCAATACGAATATCCCCAACGCGCCCAGAAGATAGTTGACAACAAAAAAGGGTGAGGGCGCAGCACCAGTGATGAAGAAGTGGAAGTCGTCATGGGTGAAGGCGGCGAAGAATCCTCTTGTCGATATTATTTCGTACCACAAGTAAGTGAAGACTAATGCAGGCACAAAAAACAGTGCCCCCATGAAAGTGCGCCAGAGATTTCTTTGTCCAGCATAAAGGTAGAATATCGCGAGCGGAACCAGCATAAAAACGGCAAACGCCTTAGTCAGAAAGGCAACACCGAAAAACATCCCAGACAACAGAAGCAGCTTCGCCGAATTCTTTTTTGTTGCGTAGATGCCCACCAGCAGGTAGAGCAAACTGAAGAAAAGGCACTGCGCATCGATGAGGAAGCTTCGGGAGAGAACAATGTGCCATGGAGTAGACGCGAAAAGGGCTGCCGCGAACAAGCCTGTCTGCCTTCCATAAAGGACTCTGCCAATCTCGTAAAGCAGGAATATGCATCCGGCACCGAACAACGTCGGCACGGTTACAGCCACACTGTAGGATGAACCGAAGAATCTGAGAAACAGTGCCCCAGTGTAGAAGCCCAGCGGCGGTTGGTTGATGAAGTGACCGAACTCGTGGTAAGGCAAACCCCACTCGTTCACACCCAATGCGGCGGTGTATTCCAACTGTGAATCGTAGTTGCTGAATTGTCCTGTAGCCACCGACATCAAGATGAAGCCGAACAGAACCGCAAGCAGAGGCAGGTCGCTCCGCAAAACGGTTTTCAGTTTACCCGAAAATTGTGCAGGCTTCATAATGGTCATTGCTCCAAGTAGATTCAGTTGGACGGTAACTAGAGAACTGGGGAATTAAGAAATAAAACTTTGTTTAGTAACCAAAAGAATTTGACCGTGTACGAGAGCTGTTAATCCGCGCAGATAAGCGGTTTTATTCAAAAATTGAAGGGGTGAAGGTCAGCGCGTAAACTCTGAACTGAATGTTTAGTTTTCTGTTAATACGCAGTCGTCGTATTCTTTCTCCAGCTTATTTTTGTGAGACATCTCTTCCTGTGCCAGTTTAGAGAACAGTTCACCCAACTTTGTTCCTCTGAGCCCCAGAGCCAACGTTTTGTAGTAGTCATAGGTGCTCTTTTCCCGTTTCGCCGCGTACACAAGTATCGCCTCGTAATCTGCTTCATCAGACAGGGGAGTGTCCTCCAGCATGTCAACGATCTTCAGGTCTTGAGCAGCACCACCGTGGGAACCCAGTTCCGAAAGTTTCTTTTTGTCGTTCAGTATGGCTTCAAGCTTGTTTTTGTGTCCCCTTTCCTCTTCTACCAGCTGTTTGAGGAAAACCTTGGATGATGGGTATTTGGCGTTCTCCAGCGCCATAGTGTAAAGGGCAATGGATTGCTCTTCAACTTTCACTGCGGCTTCGATGATTGCTTGCCAATTTAGTTCAGACAATGATGAAAACCCCAAAACTTTGTGGTCGCCTTTAAAACATAAAGCTTTCGAGATTCTTAAACAGTCCCATCGACTCTACAGGCTCAGCCCGCCTGCTCTGGTCCATTCTATGCTGTTAAAAGAGGTGGTTGCTGATTTATCAACAGCCAACGTTACGGTCATATTGTATCCGCGTTAATACAGTTTATAACTTTAAGAAAAACATGGTTATATGATAACTTGGCGATGTAAAGAACCTGAAAAAAGGGAAAGAATCAAATGAAGAAAACTTTTGCCCTGATCCTCTGTGTACTGCTTTCGGTGTCCTTAGTTTTTTCAACCCTTATCTTATCCATTGATGACGAAACTGGCTCTCACGGAGACGAAAAAAATGGGGACTCTGCCTTCATAATCTGGGGCACTCTGGACTACGCTGACGAAACGTATATGGGCGGAGAAACCGAACGCAACGCATCAAGAGACGTCTGCGACACCATCTACGGCTTCTTTGCTGATGCGCATGCCTATGACTATTATGAAAATTTTTGGGGAAACGATACCCAACCAGACCAAGTTTACAGTAATGTCAGTTACTGCGAAGAAAACTACAACTTCACGGCGATTTTTTACAAGGGGCACAGCCTAGGCGCCCATTGTGATGTGGAGAATTGCAAATTTGGGGAGCATTGGACCCTTTATGCTGCTGGGGGCTATGAAGAAGAATACATCGTAGACTATCTGATACATGACCGGGTGAGCTCTGGAACCCACGATTTTGTGTTTCTGTGGACATGCGGCTACGGCTCAGAAGATAAACTGGGAGAAATAGACGAGAACGGTCACAGCGTTGGCATGCTGGCATCTTGGATGGGCACAACAGGCTTAGAGGCTGACGGCTACGCGTCCCCTGACGGCAGCAACCACTGCTTCATAGGCTTCGACGTTTTCTCGATCTGGTTCAGCAACAAAACAGGGTATGCCGACTTCGATTACGGCGATTTTGCGTCCCTATTCTTCAAGTACGCACTGTATGAGGGGTGGACAGTAAACGACGCTCTTGACGCAGCAGCAGAGGAGACGCATTGGCAATCATCCTTCGGAGACTGCAGACTTTACACAGGCTATCTTATGGCAGACCCCTATAATCCGGGGCAGCCTGCGGTGTGTTACATGCGTGTGTGGGGCGACGGAAACCTTAAGCTGCTCAGAGGGGAGGGAGAGAGCGGATGAGTCTGTGGACTAAAAGATTGTGTTCAGCTCTGATTCTTGTTGCTGTGTTGGCAGTTTTGTTTGCGTACTTGCCTACCGTATACTTGGCAGAAAGCTCTGACGCAGATGAGGTGCTGGTCTTCTTGGAAGAGGTGGTTAGCCTAGATATTTCAGAATATAATGTGACCCAGTTGGGAACCTCAGTGACGCACCCCGATTGGCTGGATGGTCTTGCCCAAGTAACTGGAAAATACACGCTTGAATCCGAAACAAGCAGAATAGATGTGCTCTTCAAATTCAGAAACAACACTCTATCATGGTGCCTTCTGCGCATACTGGAAGGCTCATCACACTATCTTAATGTGCCATCTGCGAACATTCGTGACTTGGCAACCAGTTTTCTTCAAAAGTATCAGGAGTACTCTGGAGATTCAGAGTTGGAGGCGATGATGAGCCTGCTAGATGCGGTTGATGTTACGGAAAACTCTACAATAGCGGTGGATAACCTGAAGCTTACTGTATCGGTTAACTCGTTCTCGTCCTGCCTTGATTGGAGGTACACCCTTGATGGTGCAGACTGTGGCGGAGTGGATGTCAGTTTCCGAAACGGGCACTTCTACGCTTTCGGCGATGATAGAAGCTACTATCAGATAATTACGCCGTGAATGTGAGCAAAGAAGCAAAGCGTCAGTTTACGTTTTTCTGTTTCGTCGATAGAATGCTGCGCCAACTATTATGATAGCTAGCACAACAACGGCTATTACAGCCAGTATCAG
>CAYVVO010000304.1:0-8906 GCA_964455275.1 uncultured Candidatus Bathyarchaeia archaeon
TAAACAAGTTCCTGTGATCATATGTATCTAACAAAAAATGAAGAAAAAATGCTGGATGGAGAAGAAGGCTACGCAGTAAAAAAATCCATGGAGATACTCGTTGCCCTCGGAAACATTTACGGCGCCGAAAAACTCATAGAAGTTGGGTCTGTACAAGTTGCGGGCGTATCCTATCATAACCTCGGAGATGCGGGGCTAGAGTTTCTGAACGAACTTGCGAAAGACGGCAAAGTCAAAGTGCTAACCACCTTGAATCCCGCAGGAATGGATCTGGAAGACTGGAGAAACCTTGGGATTGACCCCGAGTTTGCAAGAAAACAGAATCTGGTTATAGACGCTTTCAGGAAGATGGGGATACTCATCTCCTGCACCTGCACACCCTACCTGATAGGCAACCTGCCCAGATACGGAGAGCACATAGCTTGGTCAGAATCTTCCGCAGTTACCTTCGCCAACTCGGTTATCGGAGCCAAAACAAACAGGGAAGGGGGACCTTCAGCTCTTGCGGCAGCGTTTGTGGGAAAAACACCCTGCTATGGGCTTCATCTGGACGAGAACAGAGTTCCAGACACTCACGTGGAAGTAACGGCGGAATTGTCGAAGTTCTCGGATTGGGGGGCGCTTGGTTACTGTGTTGGAAAGCAGGTGCAAAACAAGATTCCTTACATTACAGGCATAACCGATGTGAGCTTGGACGAATTGAAGTCGTTCTGTGCCTCAGTGGTGACTTTCGGCTCAAAACCGCTGTTTTATATGAGGGGAATAACGCCGGCATCCGAGAAATATAAGCCTCCAAAAGAGAAGATAATCCTTGAGGACAGCGACATCAGAGAAGCATACGAGGCTATTAACGATGAGGTGGAAGACATCGATTTTGTGTGTATAGGCTGCCCCCACGCTTCTATCAAAGAGATAGCAAAAATTGCTGACCTGCTGAAAAACAAGAAGATATCAGCAAACACTGAATTCTGGGTTGCAACTTCAAGGTCCATGAAGCACCTCGCTGACAATAGAGGCTACACGGAAGCGATTGAGAAGGCGGGAGGAAAGTTTGCCTGTGACACCTGCATGGCGGTGGCTCCGTTGAAGGGAAGGTTTAGAGCTGTTGCCACAACCTCCGCGAAGGGCTGCTACTATTCGAGGCACAACAAGATGTTGACCAAAATGGGGAGCTTAGAGGAGTGTATAGGGGCTGCGGTGAAGGGAAAATGGAGTTGAAAGGAAGAATAATCTTTAAGGGAGTTGCAGAGGGCGAAGCGTTAACCACCACTCAGCCGATTTCGTTCTACGGTGGGGTAGACCCGGAAACCAGCGAGATACTGGAAAAGGGGCATGAACTGCAAGGAAAACAAATAAGAGACAAAATCTTGGTTTTCCCGAATGGTAAAGGCTCAACAGTTGGGTCCTACACCCTGTACAGACTGAAAAAGGGCGGGGTGGCTCCAGCCGGAATCATAAACAGGGACTGCGAGACGGTGGTTGCTGTGGGTGCAATAATCTCGGAGATACCCTGCGTTGACGAAATCGACATCTCAAAAATGAAAACCGGAGACACTGTTCGAATAGAAAACGGTGTGGTCACAATAAAAAAGTAGCCTGTTGAAAACATGCCAATCAACTAGCCTACAATAAAAAATACGGAAAGATGATGCGAAGGATGAGAGTTAAGCCAACTGTTCTGAAGCTGGGCGGTTCTGTGATAACAGACAAGGAGAAGCCATTGACTCCCGACTTGCAGACAATTGAACGGCTGGCAGACGAAATTTCTCGAGCCAAGGTTTCGTCCCTCATCTTGGTTCACGGAGGCGGCTCTTTTGGGCATCCGGTTGCGGAACTATACGATATAGCAGGAGGGTATGTTGACCCGTCACAGATTCTGGGGTTTTCGCAGACCCATCTGGCTATGACCCTGCTGAACAGTTGGGTTATGCAGGCTCTAATAAGCCATAATATTCCCGCAGTAGAGGTTCACCCGTCCTCCTGTGCGGTTACGAAGGCTGGTCGAATAGTCAACATGGAACTGAAGCCGTTGAAAAAAATGCTTAAACTCGGGTTTGTGCCCGTTCTGTACGGAGACGCTGTCCTAGACTCGGAGAAAGGCTTCGCCATATTGTCCGGAGACCAACTTGTCTCTTCACTGGCAATAAAACTTGGCGCATGCCGCATCATAATGGGCGCGGATGTTGATGGCCTGTACACAGCTGACCCCAAAGCAGACTCTTCGGCGCAGCTAATTGGTCACGTGACCTTGGAAGAATTGAAAAGCCTGAAACACAAGATTGAAGGGTCAAAGGCAACTGACGTGACCGGGGGCATGCTTGGAAAGATGCTTGAAGTAAAACTTGCCATTGAGCATGATATCGAAACGGTGATTGTGAACGCCACAAAGCCCTTGAGGGTCTATAAGGCTCTTAAGGGAGAAGAAGTGGTTGGAACAATTATTGAGAAAGGGTGAAAATAGTTGGATGATATGATTGGAGAAAGGAAAGCTGACCATATAGAAGTCTGTCTTAAAGAAAATGTTCAATCACGAAGAGCAACAACAGGATTTGAAGACGTTCATCTTGTCCACAAGGCTCTTCCTGAAATAGAAAGAGAAAAAATAGACATTTCCACAACCGTTTTCGGCTACAAGTTTTCTGCACCCCTCTTTGTGGGAGCCATGACCGGAGGCACCGAAAAAGCCACAAAAATAAACGCTGCCATAGCCGAAGCAGTTGAGGAACTCCATCTTGGGATGGGTGTCGGAAGCCAAAGAATAGCAATCGGCAACCCAAAAGTTGAACGCTCATTTAGTGTGATTAGAGAAAAGGCGCCAACAGCCTTCATACTAGCCAACATTGGAGCTCCGCAGCTCGTCGGCAAATACGGCGTCAAAGAAGCAAAGAAGGCAGTTGAGATGATAAAAGCAGACGCCTTGGCAATCCACCTGAACGCGTTACAGGAGGCTGTGCAGCCAGAAGGTGACACAAACTACTCAAATCTTCTCCAAAAAATATGCAAGATTGCCCAAGAGTTAGATGTTCCAGTCATAGTGAAGGAAACTGGTGCAGGAATAGCAGCAGAAGAGGCAACAATGCTTGAAGCAGCTGGGGTTGCAGGAATCGACGTGGCTGGGGTTGGGGGCACAAGCTGGGCAGCGGTAGAGTATTACAGGGCTAAGGCTCGTCAAGATGGGTCTAGCCAAAGGCTGGGCGAAACTTTCTGGGATTGGGGCATACCTACAGCAGTAAGCCTTGTAGAAACGGTCAAGTCAGTTAATTTGCCTGTAATAGCTTCAGGTGGAATAAGAAACGGAATAGATGCAACAAAGGCTTTAGCTTTAGGCGCAAGTTTGGCTAGCGCCACTTACCCGTTTCTAGGTCCAGCCACAACTGGCTCGGAAGATGTTAAAAAGGCGCTTAGCTACTTGGTTGGGGAAGTGAGAAACGCGATGTTTCTTGTAGGAGCAAACTCGATTCAAAAGTTGCGGAAAGTTCCGGTTGTGTTGACTGGAAAAACGGCTGAATGGCTAAAGGTGCGAGGTTTTCAGCCTGAAGTTTATGCGAGGAGAAAAGCATGAGTCGGCTGTCATCTCAGATAGCTGAATCAGCCGAGAAAGTGAACAGTTTCATCCAGAAAATTGTTGACATAAACAGTGAGCCTCAGCTGCTCTACAGAGCCTCTCGGCAGATAATTGATGCTGGAGGGAAACGGCTGAGACCTTTTCTTGTTTTGAAGAGCTGCAGGCTGGTGGGGGGAAGGGAAGAGGATGCGATTCCGACGGCGGCGGCTTTAGAGTTGCTTCACACCTTCACTCTTATTCACGATGACATAATGGATCAGGATGAGAAAAGGCGGGGAGTCCCAACCGTTCACACCAAATGGGGGGTACCCATCGCCATAGTGGCGGGAGACATGCTCTTCGCCAAGGTCTACGAGGCAATCACAAGCTTTACAGACACCAAACATGTAACGCCCAAGCGGATACTGCAGGTGTTAAAGGAAATCAGCGAAGCAACCATAACCCTCTGCGAGGGGCAGGCCCGAGACATGATGTTTGAAAACAAGGAAACCGTTTCCGAGGAGGAATACTTTGAAATGATCAAAGGCAAAACCGCGGCACTGTTCGAAACGTCTGCAAGGTGCGGCGGAATCCTGGGCGGCGCAAACAAAAAACAGGTTAAGCGCCTCGGAATGTTTGGGCATTACTCGGGAATCGCGTTTCAGGTAATCGATGATGTTCTGGGTTTGACTGCTGATGAGAAAGTTCTGAAAAAGCCTGTTGGAAATGACATCCGTGAGGGAAAGCGGACTCTGATGGTTGTTTATGCGCTGGAAAAGGCTTCAGAGAGTCAGAGACGAAAGATTCTTGAGACGCTGGGAAACAAGGATGCGTCTCCTGAAGAAACACGAGAAACGATCAGTCTGATTGATTCATTGGGGGCAATCAGCTACGCCAAACAGCTTGCAGAAAAGTACATCAAAAGAGCCAAAAAGGCGCTGGCTAGTTTTCCAGCCTCAGAAGACAGGGAAGACCTCATAAGCCTCTCAGACCTCATTTTCGCTAGGCAACATTAAACTCAAAATTAAGTGGCATGCCTTGAATCCGACAGAAGAAAAAGAAGCAAAAGAAATAATCAAAAAAATTGTGCTCCTAAACGCGCTTCGTTACGACGGAAAAGCTGCACAGAAACCTGTTTTCGGCAAGCTGCTCGGTGAACATCCCCAGTTTAGGAGAAGAATACGGGAGATTACCCCAATCATCAACGATGTTATACAGGAGATTAACGCGCTCACCTTAGAGAAGCAGAGAGAGATTGTCGAGGAGAAGTGGCCTGAGGCTTTAACTGAAGAAAAAACAGAGGAAACAAAGCAGCTTCCCCCGTTGCCGAACGCCAAAAAATACGAAAAGGTTGTTACGCGGTTTTCTCCGAACCCCGACTTTGTTTTGCACCTAGGCTCGGCTAGGGCAATAATTCTCAGCCACGACTACGCCAAAATCTATAATGGCACCTTTATTCTCCGCTTCGAGGACACGGACTCGAAAACTAAGAAGCCGAAATTGGAGTTCTATGAGGCGATCCGAGAGGATTTGAAGTGGCTGGGCTGCAACTGGGACGCCGAATTCATCCAAAGCGACAGAATCCCAATCTATTACGAACACGCTGAAGAGATCATAAAAAAGGGCAACGCTTACGTCTGCACCTGCGTACGGGAAGATTTTCAGGAAAAAACGAGGAAGAATCAATCTTGCCCGTGCCGAATTTTGTCGGCGGACGAAAACTTGCTTCGCTGGAACCGGATGTTGGATGGAACTTATGGCGAAGGAGAGGCTGTGGTGCGAGTTAAAACAGATTTGGGTCATCCGAATCCGGCTGTTCGAGACTGGCCTGCGCTGAGAATAATCGACCCCGAAAGGTATCCTCATCCCCGGGTGGGCAGCAAATACCGTGTTTGGCCTCTCTACAATTTCTCTACCGCCGTTGACGATCATCTGATGGGCATAACTCACATCATCAGGGGGAAGGAGCATTTGACCAATCAGGCTAGACAGGAGTACATGTACAGGCACTTCGGATGGGAGTATCCTGAAACCATCCATTACGGCAGACTGAAGATAACAGGAGCGTCGCTTAGCAAGTCAGAAATCGTGAAGGGCTTAGCTAGCGGAGATTACAAAAGCTGGGATGACCCGCGGCTTGCCACTCTTGCGGCTCTGAGAAGGAGGGGAATAACGGCGGAGGCAATCCGCAGTTTGATGGTTGATGTTGGTCCCAAGCCTGCGGATGTTGTTTTAAGCTGGAAAAACTTGTACGCGCACAACAGAAAGCAAATCGACCCCACAGCGAAGCGTTACTTCTTTGTTAGCAACCCAGTCAAAGTAGTTGTTAAAGATGTTCCGCATGCTTTCACGGCGAAGGTTCCGCTGCATCCTGATTACCCCGAAATGGGTTTTCGAGTCTTTGACGTTAAGCCTTCTAAAGGAGAGGCAGCGTTCTTGATATCAAAGAGTGATGTGAATCTTTTAGAAGATAAACAGGCAATCCGCTTTATGGATCTCTTCAATTTTAGAGTGGAAAAGGTTGAAGAAACCTTGGTTCAAGCCACTTTTCTGGGCGAGTCTTACGAGGAAGCCAAGAAGGTTGGGGCGCCGTTGATTCACTGGGTTCCTGTTGGCGGCGGTGTTCCATGCGAGGTTGTTATGCCTGACGCTTCTGTGGCTGAGGGCGTTGCGGAGGAGGCTTGCAGGGCGTTGAAGCCAGATGAGGTTATCCAGTTCCAGCGTTTCGGTTTCGTCAGGGTTGACAGCGTTGATGGGAAGCTGACGGCTTATTTTGCGCATCGGTAACAGTTTATTTTTGTTGCTTGGTTTTCAGGAAAATACTGTTTTCAACAATGTACCTCTATTAGTCTCCTAATATGGTTGTTTCACCATTTCTGTGAGTATCTCCAAGCGGCGTCGAAGGTTTGTCTGTTCTCGAAATTTTCTAATCCAGCATCAAATTTAACATAGTTTTTCAACCAAAATATCGGAAGTGCTAAATTATGAAAAACTGTTATATAGTCTATATAGAGCTTCTTATGGGCATAAAGATGACAAAACGAAAATTGATGTTTCTCCTCGGAACTGTGTGTATACTATTAATTGTTGTAGGATACGTCAATTTGAACTGGGGTCAAGATGTTGCCAATACTACACCCGAAAACATTACGCCCGACAACAGCACAACAGGTGACAACCCAGACACTCCGACAGAAAACAACACAAGCACCAACAGCACAAACAACCAACCTAGCGAACCAGACAACCCATCCAACAGCACAGAGACACCAGTAGAGAACCCGAGCACCAATAGCACCACCAACGGCGACACAGCAACTCCAATAGGAGACAACACAAGCACTAATAGCACGACAGGCGACAACCCAGATACTCCAAACAACCCACCTGACGAACCAGACAACCCATCTGGCGACACACCCGACAACCCTTCAAACACCACGAAACCTGACACACCGCAACTCAACCAAGAAGACCATGAAGAGGATGAAGATTATACGTGGGATAGCTCCAGCGTCACCGCAATAACGCTGAACACAGATTCCATCAGCGTCGATAACGAAAACGGCGCCAGAATCACCGGCACAAAACTTACCATCACCTCTGCGGGCACCTACAGCATAAGCGGCACCTTGGAAGACGGGCAGATAGTCGTAGACACCAACGATGAAGAGACTGTGAAACTTATTTTAAACGGAGTCAACATCAGCAGCACCACAAACGCCCCCATCTATGTCGAAGACGCAAAAAAAACAGTCATAGTCCTCGCCGACAACACAGAAAATTATCTAACAGACAACGCGAACAACGAAAACAACGGTACACTCGCCAGTAGAGACGACCTAACAATCTGCGGAAATGGAGCGCTCACAGTATACGCAAACGCTAACGACGCTATTCGAAGCAACGACGGACTCATCATCAAAAGCGGGAACATCACGGTGACTTCAGTCGATGACGGGATTAGGGGCAAAAATTACCTGGTGATTAAAGGCGGAAACATTACTGTAAACTCGGTTGGCGACGGCTTGAAATCGGATAATGCCGAAGAAGAGGATAGAGGATACGTTTCTATTGAAGATGGCACGATAAAGGTCGCTTCTACCAAAGGGGACGCTATCAGTGCCCAAACAGATCTTTTGGTAACTGGCGGAACCATCACGTTGACAAGCGGCGGCGGAAGCAACGCATGGCTAGACGAAAATGTATCCACTAAAGGGCTGAAAGCAGGAGTATTCATAATTATAGATGGTGGAACTTTTAGCATCAGCTCTTCTGATGATGCAATTCACTCAGATCACATGATTATCATAAATAACGGCACATACCACATCGCCTCAGGGGACGACGGCATCCACGCCGACAAATCTTTGGAAATCAACAACGGAACATTTGATATATCACAATCATTTGAGGGGATGGAGAGTGAAACAATCACCATTAACAACGGCTATATCCAGCTTACTGCAAGCGACGACGCATTAAACACGGTTGAAGCGAATGACGGCTCTACAACAGGTGGAGGATGGGGAGGAGGCGGTTTTGACGAGAAAGACGAGTCTTACCTTTACATTAACGGCGGCTTTATTGTTATCGATTCAGGCGGTGACGGACTTGACACAGGTGGATACATTGAAATGAATGACGGTTTCGTGATTGTAAATGGGCCTATCCCAGGATCTTTCCCCAATGGTGCAATAGATTATGGGTCAGGCAAATTCAAACTCACAGGTGGCACAATAGTGGCTGTTGGAAGCGCTGACATGCCGCAGGCTCCAACCCCAGAATTATCCACCCAGTATTCTGTGCTCGTGAATCTTCGCTCACCGCAGTCAGCATACACGTTAGTGAATATCCAAACTGCTTCAGGCGAAACAGTTCTTACATTCCGTCCCACAAAAACGTATCAATCGATAGTCTTCTCTTCTCCTGAGCTTGCAACTGGTTCGTATAAAGTGTATCTGGGAGGAAGCTCCACAGGCACTATCTCATACGGCGTATATGAGGATGGAACCTACACTCCGGGAACCCAATATGCCAGCTTCACTATTTCAGAGATTGTAACGACTGTCGGTAGCGGCGGAATGTGGGGCTGGTAACCCCTACCGGTAACAGTTTATTTTTGTTGCTTGGTTTTCAGGAAAAAATACTGTTTTCAACAATGAACCTCTATTAGTCTCCTAATATGATTGCCGCTACACACACAAACTGGTGCGGCGAGTGGGATTCGAACCCAAAGTTACTAGCAAATAACGTGTGAACGCTTCTCAAAATAAAGTTCAGAAGACAATAATTTGTTATGTGCAGATACCATTGGCGAGGTCTCCCGCGAACCCCCTATTTTTAGGGTGAAAGTCAAATG
>CAYVVO010000305.1:0-2507 GCA_964455275.1 uncultured Candidatus Bathyarchaeia archaeon
CTATCTGGAGCCATCTATGCGCACTTTCAAAGATACATCCACATTACAGTGTTTACCGCAGACAACTCGTTCAAGCCACTGATGATGTCCGTAATTGGCGGTCTCGGCACAATCGAGGGACCAATCATCGGCTCAGCAATAATGGTTTTTATCGATGATCTGCTGCCGAACATAGATACTTTTCTGAATTCTGTTCTAGGTCCACTATTCCCTGCAATAAGTAGTGTTGGACCATCAATACGGTTTATTGGCTTAGGCGTCTTTCTTGTCATAGTGGTTGTTTTCCTACCAAAAGGAATTTCTTCACTGATACGCAAAATATACCGCTACGTACGCACAGAACTAAGCGAAAGTGAGAAACCATGAAGGGAACTGATTACTTCAGAGAACTCTTGGGAGTCAAGGTTCTAGAAGTAAAGGATGGCTACTCAAAAATGTCATTGAAAATCTCCAAAGAGCACACAAATTTTGTAGGCTTCACACATGGCGGTGTTGTATTTGCTCTGGCGGACTGCGCATTTGCCGAGGCAGTGAATTTCGGTGATAAGAAGGCTGTTGCGGTTCAGGTGAGCATAAACTATCTGAGACCCAGTTCAGAAGGGGACGTTCTGACCGCTGAAGCCGTAACCGTCTCGGAGGGAAAAACTTTCGTCCTGTGTAGCATAACAGTGAGGAAAGAAAACAAGACGGTGGCTTTATTCTCGGGATTAGCGTACAAAATAGCCGGATAAGGCGACTTGATTAGCTTCCTCTTTTAGCAATCGGTGAAGTTGTTCTAGGCAAAAACTGTTCGCTAATTCTTTTTTCTTCGCCTTTCAACCATAACGCAGACTCCATGAACAACTTCGATGTTGTTTTCTTTGCAGAAGTCTAGTGCGGTTTCAGACTCAGATCCAGGCTGCATCCACACCTTTTCTATTCCAAGCTTCTTGCAGACCTTAACAATCTGGTTTGTCACCTTCGGGGGAACAACCAAATCCACAACCTGCGGCTTCTCAGGCAAGGACTCGAGACTCGGATAACACTTATCGCCTAAGATTTCATCCGAGTTCGGATTCACAGGATAAACCGTGTATTCGGCGGCTCGAAGGTCTCTGTAAACTTGGTGACCATACTTGTTTTGGTCTCTGCTGGCACCCACAACTGCAAACACGTTGCTTTTTTCCAAAAAATCTTCTATCAGTTTCGCATCCATAACTGCATCCCATATCCCTCTCATGCCTGCAAGTCTTAAGTTTTGCTCGATCTTCTCCTGTTAAAATCAGCTAATGCCCTTTTCACGTGAACACGCATGCAGCTTGGTATGCAGGCGCTCATGGAACCACAATATCAGAAAGAAAAAAATGGTTGCGGGAGATGTGGTGATGTCTCCAACGTTTAGGTAACAGCCATTCCCTTAACTTTGTGTTTTACCTTCACGTTTTGACTTTTCAAAATAGAAAAACCTATGGTGCATTAAAATTTTAGCCTAAATCCGCTATGAACTGAGCAATAAAAGTTTTAAAAAGAAAAGCAACATACTTGGTTTGTTACAAACTTGCTATTTGTGGAGGATGGATGAGTTTATGAAACTGAAAAAACAGCAAATCATGATTTTGGCAATTGTTCTGATTTTGGTTATTTCTGTTTCCTCTGTTGTTTTATTTTTGAATGCTGAAAATGGGGATTCTCCGAATGGAAATGGTGACGTTGTTGAAACTGGCGACTGGATTGACTTGAGCAGTAACATCAATGCGGTTGCAACGGAATGTGCAGTAGTCGGATATACTGATTATTCGGATGTGTTTTTCATAAACAAAAATGAGGGATGGGTTACCTCCAGCTGTGTCGCAGAAATCTACCATACCAGTGATGGTGGTGAGAGTTGGGAGGTGCAGACAACACAGTTTTCATGTAATGCAATCTGGATGCTAAATGAAAACGAAGGGTATGCAGGAGGAACCAATGGAAGAGTTTACCGGACAACTGATGGAGGAAAAAACTGGAACCCAATCGGCAGTATTGGTATTACGTTAACTGATATTTCGTTTTCTTCTGGAGCATCTACTGGTTTCGCTTGTGGTCTAAACTCAGCATATGCAAGGATAGGTCCTGAGGGAGTCACCATGATAGAAAAAATTACTTATGGAGATATAGATTCAGTTTCGGCTACAGCTCCCGACGAAGCCATTTTTTGTGGTAAAAGATTACTGCTACATTATATTGATGGTGCCATGGTAGCAGACCAAGACCCAGATTTACCAGGAAAGACTTACCTGTACACAATTTTTATGCTTAACAAAAAAGAAGGCTGGGCAGCAGGGTCAAGAATAACCCATACTGTTGATGGACAAAATTGGACCCAACAAACAAACCCTGACCAAGCCAATGACAGAGGTATGCATGATATCTTTTTTTTAAACGAGAATGAAGGATGGATTATTGGAGAACGAGGACTAATTATGCACACAACCAACGGGGGAGCAACTTGGACAGTTGAAGCTGAAGGCGTAACAAACAATTACTTA
>CAYVVO010000306.1:0-2809 GCA_964455275.1 uncultured Candidatus Bathyarchaeia archaeon
TGTAACAGTGTTGAATATTTCCACTATTTGTTCAACTATTCCTCTTACTGTTGCCGAAGCAGTGTCAACCTCTACGGGAACCATCTTCAGAACAATGCTTGCATTAGAGGTAAGACAAGACTGGTGGAAACCCTCAGGAATTAAAAGAAGCCTTTCAATTCCCTCATCATCAATATATTCTGCAGTGTTCTCAGCGGGGTCAACCATCTTGATGCTCAGAACAGGGGTTCCATTCAGCATATCAACAAACGTGGCAGAAAAGGGAGAGGGGTCACCACCGATGATGTCTTGGTTCTGTACATACAAATCAAATCTTGTGTCTTCGCTAACGCTGAAGATTGCGCCGAAGAGTAGCATGAGAAGAATTGGAAAGGCAAAAGTCCAAAACAGGGTGTGTTTGCTTCTGAACCAGATTCTAAGCGCGCCGCCCATAATCGCTAAAATTCTCTTCAATCCAATTCACCATCCACAATCTTTTTGCCTGTGAGGTTAAGGAAAACGTCCTCCAAGCTGGGTCTTCGCACCACCAATTCTGCAAACTTGGTTTTTTTGTCATTCAGGGTCATCACGGCGTCGGGTAGGTCAGATTTATCGTTGATTGGCACCAAAACGTCGCCGTTATCTACTCTCGCTTTCGGAAACCGTTTTCTGAGAACTTCATGTGCTTCTGTTCCGCCCTCTTCGACGATCAACGTGGTTTTTCCGCCATGCTTCAGTATAAGCTCGTTTGGGGTTCCGTCAGCGATTATTTTGCCGTAACTGATTATAACCACCCTGTCGGACAGCACCTCAGCTTCATCCATGTAATGGGTCGTCAAAAAGATGGTTTTCTGTTGATCCCGCAGCCCCTCGATGAGATTCCAAACGTCTCTTCTTGCTTTTGGGTCTAACCCTGTGGTTGGCTCGTCAAGGAAAACAACTTCTGGGTCGTTAACTAGAGCTATTGCAATAGCCAACCGTTTCTTTAAGCCGCCGGACAGGTTCTTGTACAGAGTTTTGGCTTTATCCTCCAAATCAACAAGCCTGATCAGCTCGTTAACGTCCATTCCGCCATCATACATTTTCTTGTAGTAACTGAGATTCTCTTTTACAGTCAGCAGGTCAAAGGTGTTAAAATCTTGAGGCAGAACACCGACTCTCTTTCTGATTTGCTGTTGCCCCTTTCGGTCAGAAACATTGAAACCTAAAACTGTTGCATTGCCCGCTGTCAAACCCCGCAAACAGACAAGTATCTCAACGGTTGTGGTTTTTCCTGCGCCGTTTGGACCTACAAAAGAAAAAACCTCTCCCCGGTTAACAGTGAAGGAGACACCGTCAACTGCTGTTACGTCCTTGTATTTTTTCACAAGCGACTCAACGTGTATTACAGCTTTGTTCATTATGGGGTCACATCTGTTACCTTAAGGTCAGGAGATAAAGCTTGTCTATGTAGACTACTGGTTTTTATGATGGAAAAAATTTCAGTTACTGGGTCAGGGTATTCTTCAGCGATTTCTTTTGCGATTTTGGGAGGAATTCCTTGGGTAATCAGTGTTTTTTTGAAGGTTGATTTTGCCCTTCGCCTCTTCACTACGGTCTGCGTAACCAAGCCTAACGATTGAACTGCCAGTCTGGAACAGTATAGAACGTCAACGAAGAGGGCTTTTGCACCCATGGCTCAGCCCTCGTGGTGACCAAACTTCATTCCTTTCAGGCCTTCGCTCCACCGTGTCAGGGTGCCAAGATACTCTCTAGTCATCGATAAAGCCTGTTCATCTGGAATACCGCCTTCTTTCAGGGTTTTATAGAATGTCGCAACGGATTTGCCCATGTCTGCTGCGGCTTCGGGACTGAAAAAGGCATCTAAGATTCCTTTCACGAGTCCGGGAAGCTCCTTGGATACTGCGGCTAGGATGCCTGAGATTTCTTCTGGTTTCGGTATGTCAGTTTTATGTTCACTCATGTTTCTTCACCTCAAATGCATATAGTGTGGATAGCATGTTTAGGTTTATTGGATAATTCTGTCCAGTTAGGTGGTTAAGGTAAACAGTAGCGGGGTCCCTCTTTCACCAGAGCTTTCTGGTCTAAAAGCTGTTTAACTCTTTTCCTGATTGTTGTGCGCGACGCTTTTCCTCGTTGGCGTCCAACTTCTCTGGTGAGTTCGCTTATGTTTTTGGGTCCCTTCACGGCGATGTAGTTGAGCATGATTTTGTTTATTTCGTCTTTTTGGGAAGTGGATTCTATGAGTTGGCGTGCGGATACGATGCGGTTGAGGGTTTTCAGCGGTTCTCCGTATAGGGCTGTTCCCAGCTTTAGCTTTTGAAGAAACTCTACAACCTCAGGATACTGCTGGCTCTCCGTGAGAACGGCTTCCAGATAGTTGAGCCGGTTGATTATCCAGTCCAGTTTTTTGTTGAGAGACTTGAGCGAGCCTTCAATATCCGACAAAGCTAATCGGATGTATATCTGATGAAACAGGAAATATGACTTTTGCCCATACAATCAATATTTAATTCTGTTTTAACATAGGTTCATGCTGGTGGTGAAAGAGTTCTATGCCCAGACTTGTGAAAGGCGGCAAATACGTTTATGGCTGGTCAGAAGTAGACAGCAACGGGCGAATTGTGGTTCCCAGCGAAGCACTAGAAGAATATGGCTTCAAGGATGCTGGCAAAGTGATTTTGATGCCATCTAGTAAACGTTCTGGAGGATTTGCTTTAACAACTCCGTCCCTGCTGAAGAATTCGCGTTTGTCCGTTATATTAGATGGAGAGCCTCGGCTGGCGGAGTTTCAGTTACGTGAAGGAGAAACCGTGACGGTTGGCACAAG
>CAYVVO010000307.1:0-1782 GCA_964455275.1 uncultured Candidatus Bathyarchaeia archaeon
ATGGTTGCAGATGCTACGCTTAAAGATGAAACAGGATCTATAACTTTAACGCTCTGGAATGAACAGATTAGCCAAGTTAGGGTTGGCAATAAAGTGAAAATCGAGAAGGGGTACGCTAAATCTTTTAGGAATGTGTTGCAGCTTTCCACTGGGAAATACGGAACATTAACTGTAATATAGAGACTTTTTGTAAACTTCTGGTCAAACCATTTTTTCACCATAAAAACAGCAGCATCAGCTTAACACTTTGAGGTTAGCCTCTTCGGTAATCCGTAAAAATAAGTTTGCCCAATGTTCTGTTTGGTGAATCAGCATTGAGGAAGGTTCATGATGAGCCATCTAAGGTGGGTTTGTGGACTGAAAGCACCTAGCAAAGTGAAGTGTTCGAATCCCACCCACCCCGCACCATTTTGGTTATCCTTAAGTTTGTAAAGATTGTTTGACTAAAGTTAGGTAAAAGTTTCTTCACGAAAACCCTTTTCAACACTTTAGCTTCCCTTTGGAATAGGGAGATTGACGTTGGCTGAAGACAAACTGGAGGAAGAGACTTACTCGCTGGTTTTCACGTCTCTGAAACATCCTGTACGCAGAAGAATACTTAGGATGCTGGCGGGCAAGTCACTGACATTCTCTGAGATTCAGGAATCAATCACCATCGACAGTGGACACCTGAGCTATCACCTTGAAAGCCTCGGCGACTTGGTTGTACACAATCAAAACGGAAAATACAAACTATCAAGCATCGGAGTCGCTGCTGTGCGGCTGATGAGCGGCATCGAAGAACACCCGTCCCTATCCTCAAGCCAGAAGCCTATAAGGTCAGAAGTTATGCCCAAAGTTTTTGGGCTCTTTTTGGCGATTATTCTGATTGCCGCTAGCATTCACTTTGTCACTTACACAATACCAACATCGACTGCAACATTAAATCAAGACCGTATCTATCCCACCCCATTCGTTATTGACGCAGGTCAGACATTCGAGTTTAACGTTACACTAGAGTATTGGAGATACCCCGCACCGATGATGGGCAATCCAATATTCTCACGAATGCTTTACGCAGGTTCTGATGGACCCACCAACTACACATTTGAAGTGCAACCCGCACCAAACACATTAGCTACCCAAGCAGCAGGCTCAATGTGGCTTGATTTCAGGCTAAACACTACAAGTCGCACAACTGGCGCACTTGTTCTTATGCCCTTTGGATTTCCAAACAACATAACAATTGACGTTTACACTCCAAACGAAAACATGTCGTTAGGCAGACTCGATTGGACCTACGGCAAAATAGACCATTTCGTTTCGCCAATTGTCGAAGTTAATCAGTTAGGCACCTACCGATTTGTAATTAAAAATAACGACTCAAACGAGTGGACTGGAGTCATAACGCCTAACGTAGAATGGCAAATAATAGAAAAACCATACTTCTACTACGGAATCATGGGGCTTGTATTCGCAACAGGATACCTTATCTTTATGTCATACTGGCTCCTAAGCAAATCACAAAAAACACCTAATCAACGAGCATATTAGGAGACTAATAATACTTCATTGTTGAAAACAAGCTTTTTCTGGAAAAGCAAAGAAGCATTTACATAATATTTCCTATTCATGTTTCTGAATTGCCCATGAACCATCGCAAACTGCGGAATTCAAGCTGAATCCTTCTCTGCAGCATCCAAACTTCAAGTTGTGTTCTTCAGCCAACTCTTTCGCTTTTTTCATCAAACCAAACCTTAGCTTCTTGGGTAAATATGTGGAACGACCGATTCTCTCCCCCTC
>CAYVVO010000308.1:0-1789 GCA_964455275.1 uncultured Candidatus Bathyarchaeia archaeon
ATGACTCCGGAGCAGGTTCTGGCAAGCTCCATAGACTCGATAGAGTACATCAAAAGTCACGGTTTAGTCTGCGAGTATTCCCCCATGGACGCCTCGAGAACAGACAGGGAGTTTCTGAAGCGTATATGCAAGGCGGCTGAGGAGGCGGGAGCAGACCGAATAAACATTCCTGACACCGTTGGGATTATGATTCCCACGACCATGCAGCAGCTAATCAGAGACGTCACGAGCGTGGTTAAGGTTCCCATAAGCGTACATTGCCACAACGATTTCGGGATGGCTGTCGCCAACTCTTTGGCTGGAGTTGAGGCTGGCGCTTCTCAGATTCATGTTGCAGTCAACGGTTTGGGGGAGAGGGCAGGAAACGCGGCGCTTGAGGAGGTTGCTGTTGCCCTAGACCTGATTTACAACAAGAAAACGGGAATAAACCATAAACATCTTTACGAAACCTCAAGGCTGGTGGCAAAACTGACTGGGATGATGATACAGGCAAACAAAGCCATCGTAGGCGAGAACGCTTTCTCTCACGAGTCAGGCATCCACACGCGGGGAGTCACGGTTGCTCCTTTGACCTTTGAGCCCATTAAACCCGAGTTTGTGGGAAGAAAACGGAAGCTGGTTGCAGGAAAACTGGCTGGCACCAGCGGCATCAGGGCGGAATTAGAAGAGTCTGGGTTACATCCCACCAAAGGGCAGCTTGCAGAGATCGTTAAAACAGTTAAGGAGCTGGGGGACAAGGGCAAGAAAGTGACTGACGCTGACTTGTTTGCTATTGCCCGCGCGGTTATGGGGAAGGTTGTCAAGGAAAAGAGGATTGTCGATCTCACAGACTTTTCGGTTGTAACCGGAATCAGGGTTATCCCCACAGCCTCGGTCCGGCTGGTGCTGGACGGCAAAGAGTACGTGGCTTCGGAGACGGGTTTTGGTCCCGTGGACGCCGCAATCAAGGCTGTCCAGAAACTGACAACACCTCTAGTGAACGTCCGCTTGAAGGAGTACCGTATAGAAGCTGCGACTGGAGGATCGGATGCCATGGGAGAAGTCATCATAAAAGTCGAAGACAAAGACGGAAACGTGGTCTCCTCACGAGCAGTCAACGAAGACATAGTCATGGCAAGCGTGGAAGCCATGATAGATGGCATAAACAAAAGCCTACTGAAAAGCAGAAACAGAAAAAAATAGCCACAGTTTGCTGCTTCAAGTTTTGAAAGTTTTTCATTAGAATGTAACAATAAGGCTCGAATAAAACAACAGTTAATTGCCAAAATTTCATGTTTTGCTTAACCGCAACAACCAAATAATACTGAACCAAAATGTAGTAGAAGCAGGAAGAGATGCCGATGACAGAATTCAAAGTTAAAGACCAGAACTTGGCTCCACAGGGAGCACTGCTCGTTGAATGGGCAACAAAACGTATGCCCGTGCTAGCCCAAATCAGAAGCCGGTTCGAAAAAGAACAACCCCTAAAAAACGTCACAGTAGGCGCATGCCTTCACGTCACCAAGGAGACAGCTGTCCTCGCAGAGACACTCCAGGCTGGAGGAGCAGAAGTTGCCCTGTGCGGATCTAATCCCCTTTCTACCCAAGACGAAGTGGCAGCGTACCTCGCCACTAAGGGAATAAACGTGTATGCTTGGCGCGATCAAAAAACCGACGAGTACTTCTGGTGCATAAACCGGGTACTCGACTATAAGCCTCAGGCTACGTTAGATGACGGCGCTGACTTGGTGGGCACCCTACACAAGGAAAGAACAGAACTGCTAAAAAACGTAACCGGGGGAACAGAGGA
>CAYVVO010000309.1:0-8041 GCA_964455275.1 uncultured Candidatus Bathyarchaeia archaeon
CATCTCAGAGGTATTAGCCAGCCGATTCAAGGTTTGGGATGTGAACTTCCCCGTTTCCATTCATCACGGCTCACTGGCTAAACCCTCTAGAATAGCTGCGGAAAGGGGACTGAAGAACGGCGAGTTGAAGGGTCTCGTTGCAACCTCTTCTCTGGAGCTGGGCATAGATGTGGGACGCATTGACATGGTGATCCAGTATATGAGTCCCCGGCAGGTTACGCGCCTAATTCAGCGGATTGGCAGAAGCGGGCACAGGATCGGACGCGTCCCAAAGGGCGTTATCATCACCATGGATTCAGATGACACCCTGGAGGCTATGGCTATCGCCCGCAGAACCATAAACGAAGAATTGGAGCCTCTGCAGGTTCCCCCGAAGCCTTACGACGTTCTTTCCCATCAGATTGCCGGTCTCCTAATGAAACAGAGACAGTGGCGTTTCAGCGAAATTCATGACCTCTTCAGGAAAGCTTTCCCCTACGCTGACCTTACTGTGAAAGACATCGGGAACGTTCTAGATTACATGCATCGCCGTTTTCCACGTTTTGCATGGGTTTCCGAAGAAGACATGGTAGCCATGAAGCCTCGGCAAACCAAGCCACTCTACGAATACTACTTCGACAACCTCTCCATGATTCCCGCAGAAAAGAAGTTTCTGGTTATTGACGAGGGGCAAAACTCTGCTGTGGGTGTGCTGGATGAAGCCTTCGTCGCCGAGTACGGCAAACCCAGCGTGAAATTCATCATTCAGGGTAGACCCTGGCAGATTGTGAGCGTTTCTGGCGACCAAATCTTCGTGAAGCAGACTGAGGACCCAACCGGAGCCATTCCAAGCTGGATCGGAGAGGAGATTCCTGTTCCCTTTGATGTAGCCCAAGAGGTTGGTCAGATCAGAGGCTTCGTGGAAGAGCAGAACAAAAACGGAAAAACAGCAGCCAGAATCGCCGAGGAGTTAGCTGGGAAATACCCTGCTGACCCGGAAACGGTGTTGCGTGCAATTCGTGAAACTGTTGAGCATGTGAAGAAGGGTCACCGTGTTCCCACGGATAAGCGGCTTCTGGTTGAGGATTGGGAAGACTTCGTGATTC
Source organism: uncultured Candidatus Bathyarchaeia archaeon (assembly GCA_964455275.1). Taxonomy (GTDB): domain Archaea; phylum Thermoproteota; class Bathyarchaeia; order Bathyarchaeales; family Bathyarchaeaceae; genus Bathyarchaeum. Next base: position 1,086 of record CAYVVO010000309.1, read on the forward strand.
TGCACGCCAATTTTGGCTCCTTGACGAACAGGACTTTGGCTCAGCTGCTGGGTCACATTTTGTCTGATCAAACCGGATACAGCGTTGTGGTTCAGCATGACCCCTACCGCATTTTCGTTAACACCCTGGGCGCCGTCAACGCCGACCGCATACTGGAAGTTTTAGATGCCCTGAAAATGATGAGCGAACTGGAAATCCGGGACATCATGGTCCGTTCTACTGTCAAAACTGGGCTTTTCAAGAGGCGCATGTTCCATGTGGCAAGAAGATTCGGTGCCATACAGAAGTGGGTTGACCTGAGCAGGGTGAGCCTCCGCAAGCTGTTGGAGAGTTTCGAGGATACAGCCATCTACGATGAGGCGCTGAAGGAGATTTTCAGGAAAGACTTGGATCTGGAACAGGCAATCAGTGTTCTGGCTGCTGTTCGGGACGGCACTATTGAAATCCACAAGTTGGAAACTTTGGGGGATGCCTCTCCGGTTGCGCGGGTTGGAATAGAAAAAGTCAGCATGAAAACGGATTTGATTCCCCCTGAACGCATGAAACTTATTCTGGTAGAGTCAGCTAGGGCGCGTCTCCTCAACGAGGTTCGAACCTTTGTCTGCACCAAATGCTGGGATTATCGGGAAATGATTCGAATAAACGATCTGCCGGAAAAGCCTGTCTGCCCCAAATGCGGCTCTTCCGCCTTAGGTATGCTTAGAAGAAGCGAAGATGGAGTTCAGTCTTTGGTGGATAAGAGAGGAGAAAAGCTGACGAAAAGCGAGACTAAAATTAGGCGGCAGGCAACAAAAACGGCTAGACTCCTTTCCAAATACGGGAAAGCCTCCGCTGTTTCTCTCTGTGGACGAAACCTGCAGGTCTCTGACGCAGAAGAAATCCTGAAAAAAGAGGATGCTCTTTCAGACAACTTCTTCGAGCTGATAACAGAAGCTGAAAAGAAATCTCTGAAACGCAGATTCTGGTGAACGACTTTTGAATCGCTACACACGTTCACCATTTTGTGCAAATGCGATTTAATCTAGTCGTTTATTGAATCTTCTCGGTTTTTACAGAGAGAAGGGAGTTTATGTGCTGATAGTTTCGCGAAAACCATAAAAGCAAGCGCTTACCTATAAAACAAAATCAAGAGGAGAAAGCATTGTTTCTTGCACCTTTTGTTGCTACGCCCACGCCAGTAGTGCGTCAGATGCTTATTTTGGCAGACCTCAAGCCAGGAGAGACTCTGTATGATCTAGGTTCCGGAGACGGTCGAGCGGTCATAATGGCTGCAAAAGACTTCGGAGCAAAATCTGTGGGAATCGAATTGAGGGATGATCTGGCAAAGAGAGCCCTAAGCAGCATCCAGAAACTCGATTTAAAGGAGAACCCCCAAATCATCCAGAAAGACCTATTTAATGTCAACCTGTCTTCCGCTAATGTCGTCTTTCTATATCTAACAACCAGCGCAAACGAAAAAATCAAGCCAAAACTGGAGGCAGAACTCAAACCTGGAGCCAGGGTCGTCTCCCATGACTACGAAATTCTGGGATGGAAGCCCTCAAAAGTTGACAACTTCTGCGAAAACCCTAAACTAGGTTACCCCTCTCACACACTCTACGTCTACAAACGGTAGCCTTTTCTTCAAGGCTAAACGAGTCCCGTACTTCAAGTCAAAACAGCGATATGGCTAAGTTTATGATTTCTTGTCTTCCCTTTCGCGTTTCCTTTATAAGCAATAACGCTGTTATAACCTTGTGAAAGCAATTGCGCCCACCATGTGAAATTATTGTCCGCTCAGTTCTGCCCGCATTTCGTTCTTTGGTAGCAAGAAGTCTGATAGAGAACTTCAACTTTTCTCAAGTGGATGCGGCAAAAAAGCTTGGAACAACCCAAGCCTCCATAAGCCATTATATTTACTCAAAACGGGGAGAAAAAATGGTGAAGCAGCTTGAAGCCTCCTCCGCTATTAAAGCAATAGTGGCTGAGATCGCCGAAGGCATAGCCGCCGAAAAGCTTTCTCCCTTCGATGCTATGATGCAGTTCTGCAAGTTATGTGAAGCCCTAAGATCCGGAGACCTGATGTCTGATTGGCGCAAGAGTCACTTAGACTTTCCAGAAATCTGCAATGTTTGTCCACCACCATCTAAAAAGCATTGATAAACCATTCTCTGCAATAGCCACGCCAGATTCGCCCCAAAGTTTTTGACTTAAAAGACTGAAAACATTGTATGTACCGTGGTGCCTGAATTGCCAAAGAAGCGTCGCAGACATTTCCTGAAAGAGAAAGAAGCTAAGAGGTTTCTTCTAGAGGTTTCTAAAACGCTGGGAACAGACATTGAACAGTTGCTGGGGTCGAAAACTGGCGTCGAGGTGAATGAAACCGAAAACGCTGAAATCTTCTTTTTCAACGGCAGACCCCTATTGGCAAGGTCCAATGGAGTTCTTTTTCCCACCCTATACTTCGAAGAGCTTTTCTCCGTTATCCCCAAAATAGTTGTTGATATGGGTGCCGTTCCCTACGTTTGCAAAGGGGCAGACGTGATGGCTCCCGGCGTTCGCGCCATCAAAGGCGAATTCGAGGAGAATGACCTTATTCTCGTAGTTGATGAGCGCCACGGCAAACCCTTAGCCGTAGGTGTAGCCCTCTTCGGTTCTGAGGACATGAAAGCTCTCGATAGCGGAAAAATCATTAAAAACCTCCACTACGTGGGCGACAAACTGTGGAACTATCTGAAGACTTCTTGACTGAAAATTTCTAGTTTCATGGTGACTCGAGAAAAATGATTGTAAAACAGTATATGGTTGCTTCATAAGAACCCTAAATGTATATTTAACTAACCAAAATGTCAGAGATCAACAGGTCAAGTTTTCTTGACCAGCAAAACACTGGTTTGGTCAAGTTTTCTTGACAAATACTTTTTTCAGCTCTGTTATGCCAGATTAAATTAGGTACCTCAAATGGTGGAGCAAAGAACAGTCTTTACTCTATTGTTGATTCTCTGTTTTGCTGTGGTTTTCATTTCAGAAATTGGAACAGTGAAGGCAGAAGGCACGATTTACATCAGGGCTGATGGAAGGGTTGAGGGAACCGACAAGATTCAAAGGGACGGAAACATTTACAAATTGACTGAAAACATCGTGGGTACTGTAACAATTAAAAAAGATGATATTATTTTTGACGGGGATTGGCACATCATTCAGGATTATAGTGATGAAGGATATAATGTGCTAACCTTAAGTCAAGTAAATAATGTTACAGTCAAGAATGTGATTATAAAAGGAATCAGAAGTGGTATCCATCTTATTGACACCACTAATTCAAAGGTAATTGATAATGTAGTGTCAAGAAAACAATTACTTCTAGATGCTAATTCAGGCATCTCTAGTTTTAGTGATTGCCAAAGTATCGTGATATCTGGGAATTCAGTCACAAATTTCAGTACGGGCATTTACTTTCGTAAAAGTTCCCGCTACTCTCACACCATAGTTGGCAACAACATAACTTCTTGTGGTAGTGGCATACACATCCTGATGGGTCATGAAGGTGATGAAAATGGAAGCATAATTAGTGGAAACCACATAGCCAACAACAAAGGGGGCATAGTAACCCAATGGTTTGGAGATGATTATTATGTTCAGAAACCAGACCCATTCGAAATGGACAACATGATTTATTATAATGATTTCATCAACAATAGTCAAAACTTCATTAGCGGTCATCTTATTTATGATCCTGACTCTGCTAACATCTGGGATAACATCTCAATAGGAAATTACTGGAGCGACTACAATGGAACCGATAGCGATGGAGACGGTATAGGCGATACACCTTACATTATGGATGAAAATAACCAAGACAATTACCCACTCATGAACCCAGTCGACATTGAAGTGGCAACAGTTCTATTTTTTCAACCTCCAGAGATTTACCTAAGTTCTCCAGAAAACAGAACGTATACTGTTAATTGTGTTTCCTTAAACTTCACTGTCAATGAAGTAACTACATGGATTGGCTACAGCCTAGACGGACAAAAAAACATAACCATAACAGAAAACACATTAAATGTTGCTGAGTTATCTGATGGTTCACATAGCTTAATTGTCTACGCAAATGACCCTACAGGAGATACAGGAAAATCAGAAACGATATTCTTCACCATAGACACATTCTCAACTATCTGCATTATAGGAATCATTTTAACAATAGCTTTAGTTGGAGCAGCCTTTCTGGCTTACTTTCTAAAGATTAAGAAAACAACTAGACCTAAATAACCCAGATTTCCCTCATGGATCATTCTGCCATAATTCTTAGCTGCCACCGTGTCTGGGATAGTTTTCAAAAAGAGATTGTTCCATAATTGCTCAGAAGAATCATAAACTGCTAATCTGGAATCTGGATTTTTGCAGATTATAGGCTGCGCTGAGCGGAAATGTTTAAAATGAAACTTCAGTAACTAGTTACGGAAGTGACGTTGTTTGTCAACCTCAGAACAGGAGAACGAAAAAACGGGAAAGAAAGCCTACCTGAAGGCTATGCCCCTGCGCAACCTCGCCGATGTAGAAGTTATAAAACATGAACTTAAATTGGGAAACATCATAATCCTTAAAATCACTCCTCTTGCCAGAAAAAGCATTGACGATGTAAAAGTTGCTGTGAACGAACTTTCTGCTTTCACTCAGTCCATCGGAGGCGACATCGCCAGCTTAGGAGAAGAGCGGGTGGTTATAGTGCCGAACTCCGTCAGAATCTGGCGCCCAGAAACTGTTGCCTCTAAAAAGGCGCCTACCGCAGCTTGATTGTTTCCAGAACTGCTGGCACAAGCGCTTCCACCTTATATTTTCTGTTGAAGAGGTTAGCCATGCTTATGCTCTTTGTTTTTTCGCCGTGAAGCACAATTATTCTCTCAGGTTTAGGTCTTAACTGGCGAATATAATTGGCAAGCTGCCTTCTGTCCGAGTGCCCAGAGAATCCCCTCACGGATTCAACTTGCATCTCAACTTTCATTACTTCCATCTTTCCATTGCTGTTTATAATGGGCACATCCGCTAATCCCTTCTGCACTCTTGATCCCATGGTTCCCTCAATCTGGTAGCTGACAAAAATTATCGTGTTCCGCTTGTCACCTGCTAAACGTTTGAAATAATCGATTACTGGTCCGCCCTCCAGCATGCCCGACGTCGCCAAGATTATACATTGGTCTCCGTCCACAATCTCTTCTCTTGCGCTAGGATGCTCCACACTGGTGAAGTAGTCCGACTGGAAAGGGTTAATTCCCTCATAAAGGATGCTGTTTCTCACTCCTTTAGCCAGATACTCCGGATAAGCCGTGTGGATCGCGGTTGCCTCAGAAATCATTCCCTCCACGAAGACAGGCGCCTCCTTCAACAGTCCCCGTCGCATGTAATCGTCAATAACCAGCATGATTTCTTGGGCTCTTCCCACCGCAGGAACTGGAATCAAAACTTTGCCTTCCCGATCCATGGTGTCATTAATTATCTTTACAATACTCTGCTCTGCCTCTGCTCTTGTGGGCATAATATCGTCAGGAGCGCCGTACGTGCTTTCTGTTATTATTGTTTCTGCCCTCGGAAACATGGAAACGGCAGGCTCAAGAAGCATTGACTTGCCATACTTGTAATCTCCAGTATAGACCAGATTGTGGAGCCCCTCGCCAATATGGAGATGAACTAATGATGATCCGAGGATGTGCCCAGAATTGTGCAGAGTCAAACGAATATCTGGAGCTATATCGGTTACAGAGCCGTATCGCAGCGAAATCGTGTGCATAACTGTGTCTCTTACCTCCTTCTGACTATACGGCGGCATAAACCCCTGCTTGCTTGCAACATCCAAGTAATCCAACTGAAGCAGAGTCATGAGGCTTGAAGTAGGAGCCGAACAGTAGACCGGTCCATCATAACCATACTTGAAAAGAAACGGCAGAAATCCACAATGATCCAGATGAGCATGGCTTATAACCACAGCATCTAAGGCATCCAAATCAAACTGGGGCATATCTAATCTTGGAAATGCAACTGTGGGAGTTGTGGCCCCCGGGTTGATGCCACAATCCAGCAGCACATTGCTTTCTCTTGTTTGAATCAGAATCGCTGATCTTCCAACTTGCTGGAAGCCGCCCAAGGCGGTTAGGCGGACATCACCAGTCTCGTAGACTGAGGGTCTAAAAATTCGTTCGCCAATGGAACGCAGTATCCGTTCTCGTTCCTTGCTTTCTGAGTACATAAAATGTCGCATGTGAGCGATGATTTTGGAGGGTATGGGTGGGCTTCTCAGGATTCTGGGTCGCCAATGTGTCTGTTTAATGATTTCTTGCAGGACCCCGCCGTTTTTTCCAATAACCACTCCTGGTTTTTTCGCTTCTATTATAACTTCTCCGAGGCTGGGGTCAAAGTTTATGTTCGTTATCTCTGCCTCTTCGGGGACAATCTTTTTTATGCTTCTTTCCGTCTCCCTTTCTTTGGCTCTTATGGAAGGGTCGGAGCGCACAACTATCCTCTTTCTGATCATTTTGACTATGTCTGCGATTATGTAGCTTTGCTCAACTAGAACCTCTGGTTTTTTGGTGTAAACCGCGAGAGCCGGTCCCTCATACTCTATGCGAGTGACTTCAGCCTCTGGAGGAATGTTTTTCAGTATATGTTGACTTATGTCCACTTGGTCTTTCTCAGATGATTTCAACGCTTCATTATCGCTCCTCAGGAGCCCCCTAGAATTCCTTTCTTTTCTTCAGTGCTAAGTGCACGATAGCCTTTTTTCGTTATGAGTGCTATGTCAAAGCTGTCTCCGCTTGCTATGTCTCTCTTCATAGCTGAGTCAACAGCGCGTACAACTACAGGCAATGCTTCCTTTATTGTGGCTCCTTCCTTGTATTTGTCTTCCAGAACGCCGTAAGCTATGGGTGAACCTGAACCTGTAGCCACACATTTCTCTTCTGTGAGGCTGCCGAAAGGAT
>CAYVVO010000310.1:0-2434 GCA_964455275.1 uncultured Candidatus Bathyarchaeia archaeon
GGCGCAGCAACCCAAGCAATTGACGGTCTCTAAGCTGAACTTGCCGTCGCTTGTTGTCTCACCCGATTTGATTCCCAGTTTATTCTCTACGGAATCCAGAATTCTCGGTGCTCCTCGAACATAACAAGCAGTGCCGACGCATACTCTTACAAGATGACGGCCTATAGGCTTGAGACTTAGTGCAGTGTAAAAGCTTGCAACCCTAAATATTTGGCTGTACGGAATTTTAAGTCTCTCACTGATTTTTTTTATGGCTTCTTTTGGTATCCACTTAAACTCGTGTTGTATATCTAGAAGTACTTGAATCAGAATCCCTTTTTCAGTTCCATACTTGTCTATGATTTTATCTATTTGGTCATCATACATGATAGCTTCAGCCCGTCATTTTTGGAACGCTAAAGTTAATTATCCCGCTAAATAAAAGTTTACGGATTTTTTCGAGTTTCCTAGTTGATGAGATTTAGGGACACAAACATCATGTAATCCAGTTAATTTATAAGAAGTTGAACATTCTTGTCGGATAGATCCGAAACAATGTTTTCCAGGGCTCTTTTTTGTTCCTCAACTTTCGTGCCTGCTTCTTTATGTTGTTTCTCGAACCTAGCGTCTCTGGCTTCAAGGAGCCTCTTCTGTGTTTGCAGCTCTTTCAAGCGATTCTGTAACCTTGATTTTTCGTCTCTAGCCTCGCTTATTGTCCCTGATGTTGACAGCGCGCGTTTTTTGTTGATGGCTTCGATGCAATTCTGATGAAGAGTTGCTAAGGCGGCTTTGTTGAGAATGCTGCTTATCTGGTCTTTCGCCTTTCTCATGCGACTTGGCTTTAGTTTCATTTTTTTGTTATCTAAGGAAGCGTCTATCTTTTGAAGAATACTTCTAAGGAGAGGATACCCTTCCTTCTCCGTCGCCAAAGCCTCGAAGGGGTTCATCAGGTATTCGTCAAGCTTCTGTGTTGCCTCCGGAAAAAGGCTGTAACCTGGGCTGTTGACTAATGTTTGAAATTTCAGAAGCGGTTTTTGGAGATGCCGCAGTTCATGTTTAACCGTGTCAGTTAGTTCTTCGATTTTTTTGTTTATTTGGGTGAGCTCAACCACTTCATTTTTTGTCTGTATCGCCTGTACTTTCTGATGAGCTTTTGCTATATTCTTTTCAAGAAGTTCTCTTTTCTTTTTCCTCGCTTCTTTAGATCTTTCATACTTCTCTAATTCTGCTAAAGATTGACGTAGCTCTTCGAGCTTGGAAGAAACGCCTTCAGCGCTTTCAGCCTTAGCGTACTCTTCCGACACAAAGTCAGCTAAATCTCGAAACGAGTCGTCCGCTCTCTTTAATGAAACCTCAAATCTTCGACGAGATATTATGAAGTAAGGGGAAATAGCGCGGAACCATTTTGTTTTCTCTTTAATGACTGTTTTTAGGGTTTTTTCGATTTGTTCACAAGTTTGATGGAGGCTTTTTCCGGAGATTTCTTCTGGAATTGTTACTTCCTCGATTAAATCGGAGAACTTTCCGGCGAGTTTCTGGAGGGCTTTTGCTCGACGATACGTTTTGCGGCTGCCTTTCGCCATCTCTTTTTCTGCATCATCTAACAGTTTGTCGCAGCTTTCTAGGAGGTCCTCAAGCTTGCTTTTGGTGTCTTCAAGCAGCTTTTTTGCGTCCGCCCTCAGAGGCTCAACTAGGAAAGTTGTTTCTTTGTCTAGCCATTCTTTGAGGTCACTGAGCGGTATCTCAAGACGTTCTGGCATAAACCTTGTTCCACACTTTACTTTTAGAAAGGTAGCTAACTACCATAACCATTAAACAGGACATTTGTTTGTTTACCCTAAAAAATGTTAAGCCGTTTCGGGTAAGTTTTTTCTCTTTAACTACCCTTAACACACACAAAGAAACCACGAACAGACCATTCAAACTTTTTCGATTTTGAGTTACCACGTTCCGAACATTGATGAAAGCCTAAATTTGAAAGCTAATAGCCATGCAAAGACGACATCAATTATTCCTTGAAGCACATTCAGCCCTGCAACAAAAATGATGAACTCTAAAATTGAGCCTCCAAACATTACAGCTAAGATATCGCCAGTAGGTATTCCCGTCCACAGTGGAATAGCCCAGTAGTAGTTTACCGCCGTTGCTACAAGGAGCCTCACGGCATTTGCTAGAAATGCCACCCCCACAATTATGGGGATCTTTTTGAAGAGTTTAGAGCCGTGATCGGAGAAGAAGGGAAAACGTGACACTAGAGCAGGAACCAGAAACATCGGTATTGTCGCCACGAACTTCATGATTCCCCCCACGAAGCCAGTGGGCATGAACAGTGTTATGAACAGAGTTGTTATTACCGAAACGGAGGAAGCTACGGATAAACCATATAGAAAATAGGATAACACCCAAACTGTTCCAACAAAGTCTACCTTCATTCCCCACGGCATCCTCAAAGGTA
>CAYVVO010000311.1:0-7584 GCA_964455275.1 uncultured Candidatus Bathyarchaeia archaeon
AACTGTAACTTGTTTAATAATGGTTTCGTATGGATTCTCTGAACTCGTATAGATAAGTAGAACAATCTAAACAACAAATTATTTTAGGAACATTGTCAGCTAGCAACTGTTTTTTTATGTCTCTTGGTTTTCCTGAAAAAACACTGTTTTCAACAATGTACCTTTATTAGTCTCCTAATATGCGGGAGACGTTCTAACCGCATCTTTTCTGTGTCTTCCAAGTTTTGCGTGTGTACCTATTTGCTTCACCAAAGCGGTGATTAAGTCGTCACTTTTTGGCTGTAAAGGGTGTCGAACAGGTTTTTGTGTTATCACGTGATGAAGTCTGATAACAAATCTTAATTGTTTAATTGTCAAACTTTGCTAACATGGGGTGGTGAGTCTAGGTGAAGTATAAGATTGAGATCGAACGTGGGGGATGCATCGCCTGCGGTACGTGCTACAGCGTAGATACATCTCATTTCGAACCTGACGACGAAGGAAAGTCAACCGTGATAGGGGGAGAAACCGATGCCAACGCATCCTTGGGGGTCTTCGATGATGAGGAGATTGAGAACGCCAGAGAGGCAGAAGATTCCTGTCCCACATCCGTAATTACTGTAACCGAGTTATAGTCATTTAATTATAAAGGAAATCGTGGTTCCATTTTTTTCTAACACGTAAAATATGGTTAAAATAGCGTAAAGTTTAAGGGTTTGCAGACGGTTTTTCCTCTGAATACTTGTCTAGCTTGAGGAATGGATAGTTGAGTTCTAAAGAAACATTGGTAGAGAAGAAAAGTAAGGTTCTCATAAAACTTCGCGGTTACAAGATAGTCAAAAAGGAAGAGATGAAGAATGCCATCAGCTTCAAGATCAAAATGAAAGATGGGAAGAAAGCGATTCTGTGGGCTGTTACCACCGATGGAACAGTTGGGGTCGCATACATTACACAACTTAAGAAAGCCATGGACGATGCCAAAGTTGAAAAAGGAATCATCACCACCATCGGAAAGTACACCCACACCGCCAAGACACGCTCCAAAAAACATGGAATAGAATTGATTCCCCAAAACTTTCCGTCATTCCAAATTTTCGATCACGACTTCGTGTCGAAACATGAACTTCTCACACCCGAAGAAAAAGAAAAATTTCTGGAAGACCACAAAGTGCTACCTTACCAGTTGCCTCGAATCAACGCTTACGACCCAGCCATCATAGCTGTGGGCGGCAAACCAGGAGAGATAGTTAGGGTTATTAGAAAAAGTCAGACTGCGGGAAAATACGTCGCCTACCGATATATAGTCTAGAACAAAAGTTTTCGACTTTGTAAAAAAGAACTTTTGCCATTCATAAACCACAATGGCGGTTATTAAACCTGATATTAGTGGCAACAATAGGCGAAGGGTATATTGTACATTTGACATCTTAGCTCAGAAATCTTTTTAGATTAATGAATAGTAGAGTTCAACAACTCTCTGTTTAATCAAGGAAAGGATCAACATAAACGCAAAAAAAGTTGCAGCATACATTTGCGTTCTGCTAGTAACTCTGAGTATATTAGCAATAATTCTTGAAAACACGGTATATAACAACAGCAACGCCAACTTAATCCGTGTTGCATGTATCGGCGACAGCATAACAGAACTACCTTACTACCCAAATGAACTGCAGACTCTTCTAGGAACCAACTACACAGTGGGAAACTTCGGCGCCGGCGGATCAACAGTTTTGCTCGACACAGACAAACCCTACATCGATCAGGTTGAATTTGTCTACGCAAAAAACTTTCTACCTGACATTGCCATTATCATGCTTGGAACCAACGATGCCCGCACAGACCATTTCAAATCAATTGACAATTTTGTTCCTGACTACATGAAACTGATCAACGAAATCCAAGCGCTGGAAAGTAATCCGAAAATTTTTCTCGTGAAACCGCCCCCACTTTTCGATAATGACCATGAACTGAAAAACGTAAACTTGTTGGAGGGGATAATCCCTCGGATTGAGCAGATAGCAAACGAGGAAGGGTTGCTCATTATTGATGTTTACGCCGCATTAGAAAATCACCCAGAATATTTCTGGAACGACGGTGTACATCCCAGCAGCGAAGGTGCAACAGTCATAGCCAGCGAGGTTTACGCGGCAATCATTCTTTCCACTGAAAGCTCTTGACTTTCACAATGCTTTTTAGTATACGCTTAGCCAATAAGCGTCCTCAAAACAGGCACTTTTTTCATGAGAAGAATTAATCCGAACGTAATGAAAAGGGTAACTACCGTCATAACAGGGATTCCAATAACCGGGTTCATGACTGTAAGACTTAATTTAAACCCTAAGTAGCCTCTTTGAAGTGTTTCCATAACAATTAAATGGAACATGTATATCGGCAAAGTGTTTTTGCCGATTGCATGCACAACCCTGGTGACAAGAGGGTGAATGTTTCTTGACCAATTGACTGTTAACTTGCTCAAAAGCAGGAACATAGTGACTGATGCCAGCATCACATTCATAGACAGATAACCGAAAAAGAAGTAATTTTGACCTATAGACTGAAAATGGAAGTGCAAAAACCAAGTGCTAGCTATTGTAAAAATGAAACTTAAGAAGAAGAGCACGTGCAAAATTGAAGAACGGACCTTTACCCTCTGCAAGTATACGCCCAGAACAAAGTAACCTATGAATCCGCCAACTACAAAAACAGTATCGTTCAGGGAATATCCTGTAATCAACTGGATGATGGGTACAACGGCTACGTCTATAAACCACAGGAGTATTAGGTACTTGAGAATTTTGGGGTCCTTAACTGATACTATTTTACGCAAAATAGGGGTAAGCAGGTATAGACCGGCTATGAGATAAAGAAACCAGAAATGATAGTAAGAGCCAGAAAATAAGCTGTAGAGCGCCCCCTCGACAACATTGTCCAAAGTGACCGGTGTCTGGGTAACTAGGAACGCCCACACCAGATAGACTGCACTCCAGAACAGGAAAGCTAAACCGATACGGTTAAACCGCTTTTTCAAAAAAACTCGGATAGGCTCGTTAGTTTTGGAGGGCTGAAGCAGCAAGGCGCCACTCAGAATAACGAACAGTGGAACGCAGGGCAGAGCAAAGGACTTGTAGATGGTAGATGACCACCAATACACCGGCGATTCAAGAGCGGTCTGCTGTATGGTAGTGTAGTATTCGTTGGATGCATGAAGTAACACTACCAAAATAATGCCGAAGGTGCGAATCAGGTCTACGGGAATGGAAAGACCGCTTCCAGTTTTATTGTCGACAGGTTCAGAGATTACGATAGTTACACACGATCCAAACGTGAATATCGACCTCGACTCGCTTTTCACTTATTAATATTGCTCTCAGTTAGCAAGGCTTCAATGTTTTTACGTTTAAGATTCTAGCTCAGAAATGTTTTTATGTGTATATTTATGCACAAACTACAACTCCAAAAGTGAAGACGAATGGACATAACAATACTGTTAATTGCTTTAGGATTGGCAATGGACTCGTTTTCGGTAGCTATAGCAAATGGATTGGCAACTAAAACATTCAAAACCTCTAACGCCCTCAAAATAGCTGCATTCTTTGGATTCTTTCAGGCAATCATGCTCATCATTGGATGGTATGCTGGCGTACATCTTCTAGATTTGATTTCAGATTATGATCATTGGGCAGCTTTTTTTCTTCTAACCTTTATTGGCTCCAGAATGATTTACGAGTCAATCCGAAAGGAATCCACTAGACTCGTCAGCTCGCTCAGCATCAAAGTACTGCTAATATTATCTATCGCCACCAGCATCGACGCTTTAGCCGTTGGTCTCAGCCTTTCTCTTCTCAACGTTTCAGCCACAATTCCTGCAATCACAACTGGAGTTGTTACCTTTTCCCTATCTTTTTTCGGCGTCTATATTGGCGGCAGATTTGGACGCGTTCTAAAAAACAGAGTGGAATCATTAGGCGGTCTAATTTTAATAGCTATAGGACTGAAAATACTCCTCGAACACCTGGCAATCATTTAGCAGATTCTGCACAAAAAGAGCAACGTTCCGTTGCGTCGAAGCGACCTGAATTAGATAGTTTTTGGCATATTCTTTTTTTCGTAATATGACCCCTAACGAAGCACAGTATTTTAACCATGAGAAGTATAGAAGAAAAATACTGAACTGAATTAGCGAGGAATTGTATTGATGAATAGTGATGTGCAAAAACTTTGGGATCGCAGAGACCGTCTACATATAATGGCGGAAATAATAGAAGCGACAAAGGAAAGCCAACTGAAGACCCGGATCATGTATAGTGCAAATTTGAGTTTCAGCCAAGTAAACGAGTATCTTTCCTTCCTAACTGAAAAGGGGTTCCTTAGAGTCCGCGTAGAGAATGGAAAGAAGCTTTACGAAGCAACTGCTAAAGGTAACCAATACATCGAAAATTACATGGAAATGTCAAACCTTCTGAGACAAAGAGAACCTGTTGAAACAAAAGCTTTACTGAGGTGAGTCCTCGTGGAAATCCCAAGACCAGAGGATTATAACATCTTTACGGCGTTGCTTGAAACCATCAATAAAAAAGACAGGGGAAGACTCCGGTTTGCTAAATGCCGAAGATGTGGACGGTTGACACCCTTCAGGCTAATTTCCATGAGCAACGTTACGGTTAAATGCAAAGAATGTGGAAACAGTGTTCCAATAAAAAAAGAAACTAATTCTGAAAAAAAGCAGAAGTGTCCTAAGATTACCGCCATTTAAAGAAAACACACCGTAACATTAGATCACCACTTAGATAAGAAATCACGGGAAACAGTTAACTTCATACAAAAAAAGCCAGCGCTCCTACTCAAGTGTATTAAATCGGTAATCGTTTTTAGATGATTGTACACAACTTTATAAGTAAGTTTAAGGTAAACATTTCAGAATTAGTGTTCTGACGAAACTAATTCCCTTAACGAATAGGAGGTGCGATCCGAATGTCTTATGGTAGACCAAGAGAAATGCACGATGCAGTCTGCGCTGAATGTGGACAAAAATGCCAAGTTCCATTCAAACCTGACCCAAGCAGACCCATCTACTGCCGAGAATGTTACGCCAAACGAAGACCCCCGAGAAGAGACAGATATTAAGCTAACCAGCTAACATCTATTCTCACCATTCAATCTTTTTTATATCCTTTTTTTGTCACACACCTGCATGCAGAATATGAAGTGGTTGTTTACAGCATCAAAAAAGAAGAGTTCAGCTGATTGTTTTTAACCAGCTTTCCCGTATTCTTTCCACCTCTTCCAAGGAAGGGCTGCTTTTCAACTCTCAAGCAGAAAATGGAATGGTACATTAGTTACTGCCGATTCGGTTTTGTCAGGTAATAGAAAAAAGATGGAGAGGTTAGTTTAGAATATCTTCTGTTTCTATTCCTCTTCTCCCTCTTTCGGAGGCCACTTCTCTTTCAGAAGTTTCGCTATTCCAGACGAATCCCTTGAACCTACTATAACATGCCAACCAGGCAAACCAACGTTCTTCAGTTCCTCTTCAGTCTCACCGCTTAGCCTAGCGGCCATGCCGGGTAGAATCAGGTACTTGTGCTTAATCTTCTCTGCCACTCCTGAGCTCTTAACAGCCTCTGCGATCTTTTCTGCTGTAAGATACCGCCCAGCTACGGCGCTTTCAACGCTGATTCCTTCGGTGTCAACTACGATTAGGTAATAGTTACCGCCGAAACTCTTGAGATCAGACTCAACCGTGAAGTAGGTTAGGGCATAATTTGTGGTCAGCATCACAGGCGACATCTCATCAGGCTTCCCAAATGCATACAATTGTGCATCAACCGAAACTGGTTTCCTAGGGTCAGTGTAAATGTTGAATCTCCATATGACGTTGGGTAATTGAACCCATCCATCGAGGCTACGCATAATCAGTATGTCAGCATATCTGGACATTAGCATAGAAGCAAGGTAAGCTTCTTTCCACGCCAGCATCTCCTTTGAACCATTCCCGTTGAACCATGTTGTGATGGGCGTCCCTATAAGCGGGAAGCCCAATAGCTCGTCCCCACCTTTACACGCGGTTCTCCTCACCATGGTGAAGTTATTGATTGTAGTTGACACTCCTTCATCAGGAAATGTTCCCGGGTCGAGCACCAAGTCTTCAACCCCATACTCGATCATGGTTTTTGACAGAGATCTTAGAAGATCAAGGTCGTTCGGGGCAAAGATGGCTAAAGGACAGCTATACATCAAAGCCAGATCAGCCATTTCTTTCCAATTGTCCTTTGTTGCAGCGTAAATTAGTGGCTTCCTTCCCGAAGCCGCGATTAACCCAGCCTCCATAACGCTAGGGTCGAACGCGCATAAAATCAGCGGCAGGTCCGTGGTTTTGGTAACCTCCTGCACAGCTTTCTTGAAGGTTGTTGGATCATTTGACGTTGACCTGACGGCTATCATATCGAGCTTGAGATCTCTTCCAATGTAATTGTAAATGAAATTCTCAACTTTTTTCACTCGGTCTATGACTGCTTCCTCTTTAGGGGATTTGGCGTGCAGTGGCATCTCGTCGGTTACATCCAAAGCTATGGGCGCTGGGTTGTGGTAGGTGAACTCGTGGCGGTATAGGACAAGCTTGCCGCCTATTTTAACCGCATGCTCTCCTGTGCCGATGGTGATTTCCTTGATAACCGGTGCCAGCATCTCTTGAAGTTGGTTGTATGCTTTTTCATTTTCCTTTTTCAGGAGTGGGAGGCACTGTTCCAAGGAGACTTCTCTGTTGACCAGCTTGGCTGCGAATGCCATGCAGTTTGCTTCTCCGCATTCCTTACAGTTTGTTCTAGGAAGTAGCGTATAAACGTCGATGGGGCTGAGTTCCTTTATGCCTCTCTTGACTTTCCTTTCCGTCATGTTCATTCTCTCCTATATTTTTGCGTTGACCCAGTTAGCTATCTTCTCGGGTTCAGCCTTGCCTCTAGTCATCAACTGCTGTATGACCTGCCTCATGGTTCTGATGGCATCCGGGTGCATCATCATGAACAAGTCGATCCCAGCTAGGAGTAGACTCAGCGCGGTTGTGGTTTCCCATAAAGGTCCTCTGAGACGTCTCGGCTCCCATTCTGGACCCAAATTCAACCAAGCCTCTCTTGCAGCCCATGCGTTAGTTGTCCCAGATAGCACTGGGTGCTGAAGCTCTGTGTCTCCCATTAACGCTGCCATCCTAGCGCGCTCATGAATAGTGAACGAGTATTCAAGTCCGTAACCTAGCGCGGCTGTTGTCAAGTCCATCAGTATGTCGCCCTCGGGCAAGTAATCGGCAATTTTCCTGTTTAGTTCCTTAGCCCGATTCAAGTCTAAAGCCGTGAATCCCAAGATTAAGTGACCATGTTTTGCAGCTGCTTTCGTTACGCCTTCGAGGACGCCAGCTTCGTCCATGTCCAATGTAACGGAGCTGAGTAGAACCCTCTCACCTTCAGCCATTTCGGCAACCTTCGTGAAAACTGCGGCATCCTTCTTTGGATCGCCACAGCCTCCAACTATGAGTGGAACATCTACTACTTGCAGCACCTCCTCTACAGTTTTCACAGCGTCGGCTGGTGATGTATCCTTGATAAGCGGGTCTGTACT
>CAYVVO010000312.1:0-4375 GCA_964455275.1 uncultured Candidatus Bathyarchaeia archaeon
TGCCGATACACTGCGCGATCAAGCTCTGCGGCAGCCACGTGTCTTCATCCTCAGCCCACTCTGCCTCCATCTCACGGCGCCACCGCATAGGATCCTCCCCAAACTGCCGCCTGATCTTCTCAAGAATCCCCTTGCGGAGAGCTCCATGGGGCTCCTGAGCCTGCTCCCACGTCACATGATGCCTCGCAAAATCGCTGAAGTCCTTGTGGTTGCACATCCTCCAAAACAGGCTGTCACTATTCCATGGCGTACTCGTGCAAACCAACTTCCCATCAGTAGTCCCCAACGTAAACAAAATAGCATCATACAAGTCGCCGTCGTTAGCAGTGAAGTTCGTTTCATCCCACCAAACCACATTCAACGTTGGTCCCCGGATCGTGTCCGGATTATTCGGAAAAGCCTCAATCACGCTCCCGTTAGGGAAACTGATCCGCGTCTTCTGAGCTTTAATGCGTGAATCATTCAGCTTCCGCAAAAAGTAGCTTATCCGCCGTATATTCAACTTTGTCTGGCGCCATGAAGGACCAACAACAGCAATGTAACTGTCATCATGATTCAAAGCATAATTCAGCAGCAGAGCGCTTATACTCCAGCTTTTTCCAGATTGTCGACACCAACGAGCAGCAAGAAACTGATTATCTACGAAGAGTCTAATCAGCTCCTCCTGATACTCGAAGGGCTTGAAACCCAAAATCTGCTCAAAAGACTCCGCAGGCTTCTTTTTCAAATCTTCAACTTTACGCTGCTGTTCAGCATCAATAACAGCAACATGCTGATCCAACGAACCCCGCGCCTGCACAAATTTAGTTGGCAGAACTGTTGCCCTTGGCTTTTTTCGCGAGAGTTTTTTTCGCGAGTTCAGCATATTTTCCCTCCAACTCAAACAACCGCCTCTCCAAACCACGCAGATCCAAATACTCCTGCAACTTTTTGCTGTAAGTCCTCGCCAAATTCGCCACAACCTGAAGCCGCTGCACCTCAACCTTACTCAGACCAGGCGCACAAGCCATCTTCAAAGCCCCAACAAGCATCTTCAACGCATCCTCCGCACTAACCAATTCCTTAGGCAAAATAATATTAGAAGTAGTAGTGCGTGAATCTGTAGGCTCCCGCACAACTACTTCTAACCCTAAACGCCTCATCTTCAGCTTTACGCTTCCCTGCGACTTCCCAAAAAATGCGGCAATTTCGCTGATTCGCTTATCAGCCTGCACCAATTCACGGAGCTGCTTCTCCTGCTCAACCGACCACGGTTTCCCCTTCATGCTTTCTGCCCCACAAAAATCCCCGTGATTGTTCCACTTAACATGCTGATTGTAGCGAATATTTCACCATTCCAAGACCCCATAAACACCATGTGTGCAACCTCCAGAACCGACAAGCAAACAGTCATGCCAATAGCGAATTTTACGCCCCAAACAAGCTTCTCATTAGGCTCCTCAACTGTCACACGTCCACGCTGCACACGCTTCCGCGCCAAAGCACGCTTAATCGGATCTCTCATGAATGCTCGCCCTCCTCTGAAACATCCGCTGATGATTGAATGCCCGTCGACCGCCAAGCAAGAAACTGTTAACTAGACTCTTCGCAGTGACCTTCGGAATGTGACTCTTCGCAACCACATCAACTTCCAAAGCCCAGCTAGCGGGAATAGCAGTGTAATCCAAATCAAAGAGTCCATCAGAATACCGGAAACTGTTCTGAGCCAAAACAATATGCTTTGCTCGTTCTCCGAATACTCCAACGTAGACTCCCCAGCTTTTGACGGGTATGTCGATGCGGATGCCTGAGTTGCTGCTTTTTCCTACGCTGGCGTCGCACCATTCAACACAGATAAGGTCCCCTGGATTCAACGAACCCAACGTTTTCTTTAGTTTATTTTTTGCCATCTTTACTTCTGTTTCCTTTTGATTTTGTTTAGACGCACAAAAAAAGCGTCTATGGAAATTGAGTGTTTGACTAGGCGAAGGTGAACGTTAAGCGCCATTCAATAGTCAAAGGCACGCTAGTGTTAACAACGAAAGCCGTGAAGTCACCATCCGCATCGCTTAAACGACTAAACAAAGCGGTGCTAGAACCGGCAAAGTTTGTCCAGCCAAAATTTTGCAAATTAATCTGCAAATATAGGAACAAGCCAAGCTCCGAAACTGTAATAGCCGTTAACGTGCCAGCGTTCCATGTTGCAGTCCAAGAGACACGATATGTTCCGCCTCCGGGAGAGGATGTAGTACCAGCCTGAGAGTCTGGACTCGTCCCCAATGGAGTTGTTAGTCCTGTGGTGGTTCCCTGAGTCACGTTCGCACCTGTTCCAACGCGCATGTAAGAGTAGCTTTTATTCGTCCATTCACGCGAGAAAAGGTACTTGTAGCCTGAAGAGCTCGTCATAGAAGCTGATAACGCGTTAATTATGTGAATTAAACCCTGATTCACGATATGGCCTTTGCTAGCAAACTTGAGTTTGTCACCCTCGTAAACGCAAATCTCATCTGTTACCTTTACGACATCGCCGAAAGTGTTTCTGCGCTTGAGTAAATCTTTGATTTTCTGCTTTGAAAGGCAAAGCTTACGCTTTAGACTGTTGTATTCCGCCATTGTCAGCGGTGTTTTTGGGTATTCCATTTCTTTTCTTTCACCTCCGTTTACTCATTTGTGATAGTTGTCGACTCTGAAAGGAGCGGCACATCTTCGCCAACTTTTCCTTCTCCCTGAAGCAATGTTTCAGAAAGCCAATACGAATCTGTTTGCAACTTTGTTTCTGCAAGAATCAGAATTTCAGCTGGAGCTAGATTATCGCCTATGCTGCCCCGCATATACGCTATGAAACCGCTTTCTTGCCCTGTGTTCCAAGCGTTTTCTGTTCCAACTTGCCCCCTCACGATTTCAACTGGCATACTTCATCCTCACTCATTTGTTATCGTCAGCTCTTCCTCAAAATCTGGGGACTCTCCCTCAGCAGAATTACCGCTCATTCCTCGAACCTGCGTTTCAGAGTAGATGCAGCTTTCTCCGACCTGTTTTGTTCCACCATGGTTCACGAAAAACGATTCAACCATGCTGAACTCGATCTGTCTCCTCTCTTCAAAAAGTGAAGCCTGCGGAACAGAGTTACAGAACACTTTTTCCTCATATCGAGTCAATTCTGTTTGATCAAACAATAATACGTCTGAGAAAAGTACCTGCTCAAGACTCTGAAGATAACCGTCTTCAAGATTGATTGTTATGAATCCAAACTCTTCCTCTTCAGGAGGCTCCTCCTCTCCTCCTGATCCCCCACCCTCACATTGCGACACAAAGGTTGTGAAATTAAAAACTTCGTTGCGAGTCTTAGATAACTCCTCTAGGATATCTTCAGTCCGCTTAATTGACCTATTCAGCTCGAAAATGCATTCCGTCCGGGTCTTAATGGTCTTCATAACTCTATAGGTATCATCTAAATTCAAGACAGACTTCGATACCGTTATTGTGTCTCCTGGATGAAGATGAAATCCCTCAGTTATCGGACATGATACCCGAATTTGGCTGTCTTCA
Source organism: uncultured Candidatus Bathyarchaeia archaeon (assembly GCA_964455275.1). Classification (GTDB taxonomy): domain Archaea; phylum Thermoproteota; class Bathyarchaeia; order Bathyarchaeales; family Bathyarchaeaceae; genus Bathyarchaeum. The sequence continues at coordinate 3,529 of CAYVVO010000312.1, forward strand.
ATGTTCACTTCAGCAAGCAGTTTAGCAGCCAACAGATCCAAAGTGTCCTGAGTAGTAGCAAAATTGTTCCAAAAAACTGCAACATTATCTCCTGTTCCTGCAATACCTAAGAGTTCTTCGCCTTCTGCGCTGAAACCGCGAACGTGAACTTTGTCTCTTATCTTGCCGCGGTCAACTCCTCTTTTCGAAACTTGAGCCTTAGAAGAATTGAAGCTTTTGGCTGAACCTCTGTCTCCTAAATATAATGTGTCGCCGTCTTGAACCCAATAATCACAGTTACAGGCTTTGGCGATCTCCACCATGGCGTCATAGCATAGGGTTTGGTCAAAATTCATATCAAGCGCAGTGGTTGGACATGAACCTAAAGCTTCGTTGAGTCCTGCTGCGACTCTAACTTCTTCCATTATAGAGTTTGCTGGTTCAGATTCGTAGATTCCTGAGATTACTCGGCGTTTCATGATCTCGTAAACGCCATTGTAGACAATACATTTGAGCTCTTTATTCGAGTATTCAACAGCAAAGAGGGCGCCCATGAACATTTGAACAGAATCATAACTGATCTTGACGATTTGGTCAGATTGAACAAAGGTGCGATTGGCTGTGTTGTTAGGGACAAAGATTGTGGCTTCTTCGTGACCGTTAAGGTTCTCGATAACTTCTCCTATTCTGCCGTTGAACTCAACCCAATCCTCTACTCCATCATCGTAATACTCAAAAACCCAACCAGACAACCCAAGACCCCCTACAAAACTATGTGGCTGCTCCCCTTCAGCAACTTGATTTTATACGAAAACCGTTTAGCATCTAACTCAACATAGCTGAAATCTGCGAGAATCCAACTGCCATC
>CAYVVO010000313.1:0-8275 GCA_964455275.1 uncultured Candidatus Bathyarchaeia archaeon
AGAACAGCAGCCAAATACCCCAAACCTAAGAGGGCGATTGACCAATGTCCAGTGCTTCCACTAGGAGAGGGGGGGTTCACAAGGGTTACATGTAACGGCATAATTCTTCCCTGAGCGTTATTACTTTCACAAATACAGCAAGTCGCACATTTAATAGGTTTTGGATAATCGTATTAACTGGTGCTAAGTTTTGAAGAAAATGAGACGTATGCAGAATACGTTTTCGGCACGAAGATAAAATCGGGAAGGTGCCACTTTAGGCGGTAATGAATAAAGATAATTATGAAAACAAAAAGCATCATCCAAGATAGAAAGATACTCTTCCGTAGAAGAGAAGAAAAAAGAATGTAAGGGTGGTGGTTTTGGTGATTTCTATCGGAACCATCTAGCGACTCTGGATATGAATGCGCCGATAATAGCCCAGACACCATAGATTGCGCCGTTAATGAAGTAATTGTATGTTATTGAATCCCACAGTTCCATCCCCATCCCTTCAGGTGTACCGTATCCATGTGGAGGAAGAGTGCTCATTTTGAACATTTCAGCATACCAAATATATGTTGTTGTAACAAATACTGTTGCGACAACGGCAGCCACTATTGCTGCTATTAGCGCATTTTTCAGAGTATCGTTACCTCGCATTTTTGCACGTGTCATTAAGGATCCTGCGATGTATCCTGCAAGCATTCCACCAACTACTTGTCCTAACCAGTCCAAAGTTGGATAGAAATATCCATATTGGTTAAATTGTGCAAATGATGCCATGACCCAGAAGATACCAAGTAGAAAACCTGAAGCGCCTCCAGCCCATCTGTTCCAAGCAAGTCCAAGAAATATGGGTATAGCACAAGCAAGCAAACCTTGAGCGACACCTTGAGTTAAAATGTGCTCTAATGGAATTTCTGGTCCACCCCACAAAAAGTCGGGGAAATGTATGTTTATGGGTTGCAGCAAGTCGTAACCCCATGTCGGGAAGAAGAGGATTAGCACACCGAAAATGATGGGTAAGACAAGACCAAGCGAAAGCTCACTGAAGATTAAGGCATAAAGTTTCTCTGTAAATGACAAAGTTCTTTCACCTCTTTTCTTTTTATTTACATGGCTATTGCTTAATAAGCTTTTCACAATGTCTACACGCAAATGTCTTAAGCATAAGCAACCTTCCAAAACAGCAGGGATTTCTCCAAAATATGGTTATTTTATGTTTCAAAATTGTTTTTAGTTTTTCATTAAATAAAAAAAGTAGTAGTTATGCACAAAAAATTGTGCATATGCAGAGTTTTCAAGGATCTGGTTTTGTACTCATTCTTTAGCTTAAGCGAGTGTTTTTGCCTATTTTTCTGATCTGTCCAGCTTTGCACGTTTTTCCTTAAGAACAGACAGTTTCGTAATTTCTTCCTTGTCCGCTTTACCCTTGGCTAAACCGAGGCTTTTAACTAGTTTTTTGCCTATATCCGATCGCACTATTACAGTTGAGTGTCCTTCATCGCTGCCCACTGAACCAACAGAGACGTCAGAGTATTTTGCAGTGAAGTCGGGGCAATCTAGGCATCGTGCTTCAACAGCGTTGTTCAATTCTTTTACCTTTACCGAGTGTTCCTTTCCATCGATTGTAACGATGTATTTTCCTTTGTGAATCTGAGTTTTCTCCGCACTGTCCAAATCAACGTTCAGTAGCCTTGTTGTTTCTTCTTTGAGTTTGTAGTAGTCGAAGCATTCGTAACAGAACAATCCGATTATGGTTAGTTCTAGGTCTGGATATTCACTAAGGAGAATCGGTTGCATCCTTCTTGCGGACCGAACCTCACAAGCCATACCGACAACAGCAATTTTTCGCTTGCCTTTAGCTATCAGCTCGCCTAACTTTGACATCAACGGAACCCGCAGGTACTTTGTTCCTTTAGCTTCCATTAGTTCGTCAGCGTTTTCTGCTATAACCGCTTCCGACCAGTAGCCATCTGTTCGTTTAACCACTATTGCAGCATCAAACAGCCCATTTTCCATGCCCGAAACCAGCAACGCAGTAGCTACTCCGCCATCCTGTCCGTCTATGTTGCTTTTGGCTGAAAACATCTCCGAGTAGACGCCAATGTTCTCGTCTGCGGTTCCGCTCAAGAATTGTTCCTCTATTTTTTTCGCCTCTTCATCCTGCAGTGGGTATCCGATTGTGTAGCTTTCAAGATTGATTCCTGCGGGGCAAACGAAATTGCAGGTTCTACAACCTGTGCAGTAGTCTGCCGCTAGGCTCATCAATGTTTTTGCGTTTCGTTTCTCAAATGCCTGTTTAATCAGAATCGGGCTTAATGAATTGTGGCATGCATACATGCACGCACCACATCTTACGCAGTCGTAAGTTTTGGTGGCGGCAAATTGTTTAGCTTCGGGAAGTTTCCGTTCAGGTTTCTTTTTTCCAGGTTTCAGAATTCCTATTTGGTCGAGCATTGGGCTGGTTAGGTTCATGATTACCAGCGCAAGAATAGATCCTCCCAAGAATCCAGTGTACGTCTGAATGATGATTGTCAATATAGCTAAGCCTGCACCGAATATGATTTGACCTAAATGTGTTAGAGGTGTGGTTGCGGGGTCAGTTGCCATGAAGAATGCCAAGAAAATCGAACTGCCTATGAATAGATGGAACAATATTCGCATCATTGGGTCTCCACCGTAAATGAGGTGCATAACGACAGAAAACAACAGTGTTGTTACCAGGTAAACCAGAGTTATTCTCCATTTAATATATTTACGGAGAACTGCAAACAGGGCTATTCCTACTGCGAGTACAGCGATGCTTGAAACGCCGCCGATCCAACTGTGATATTTCTGCACGAGCATATCGTAAACAACGTCTGGCATGGGGTCCTCGTATGTTCCATAAACATAGGGATTCATAGAATCTGCATTGGGATCGCCATAGCATGAAACCAGATTGTATCCAAAACTGGCAGCATCCATCGGGTAGATGTCTGGGACACCCTCCATCTGACTTTCGACCATACGGTTTTGCAAGTCTATTCTATCGGTGTGATTTACGGGCATTAGAGCTGAAACAGCAGGCATAAACAGCAAACCAATAATCAGAAGTTTCGCGATTGCAGCGGGATTCACGTATTTTCGTCCAGCCAGTCCTTGAAGTTTCTTGAAAACAATCAATCCCACAGCCGAAATCAAGGCAGGATACAGATATTTATCCATGCCAGCGCCACCCAGTATCGAGAATGTTTCAGGTTGCATCGGCGGGGCTTCACCTAAAGTGTATGACATGGCAACGATTAAGCCGAAGACAGCCGCAGACCAGAAGTTTAATGGTGCCTTTTTTCCCATTACCATTGAGAGTAGATAATCACAAGCTACAGCAACTATAACCGAAATTGCAGATATTATAAGCGAGTCTACACCAAATGAGATGAAAGATATAACTGCGAGAACGCAGAGGGCAATAAACGTGTATTGCATCATCCGATCTTTTGTCATTGGAGCTTTTACAGAAGTTTGTTTTACCATTTTCCGTACCTCTTTCCATGTTTGGTAGCTCTCTTAAAACCTAAATATTTAAGCTTTTGGACATTAATATTTAATTGTGCTCAAATTTAGTAACCGCTTAACATAAATGAAGTTAGACTGGTTTTTGGTTGCCCTTTTTCGTTTCTCTGTTTTTTTGTTCCTGTTTTTTGGGATGGAACTGTGCTCACAAACGAAAAATAAATAGTGTGGTTTACTATGGCATAAAAATCGAGTGTGTGCTAGTTTGTTAATTAGTCACGTTGGTTCTCTGATTGGGGGTTCTGTAAACGTTTTTAGGTTCCCATCTGTGTAACTAGTGTTGTTGAGATTTAGTTAAATCCAGAAATGATAGAATAAACATAAACTCGCGTAAGGTAGTAGACAACAAAAATGCGTGTTTGCTTGATTAACCCGCCACGTCTCCACCCAAAAGCGTGGGGAAAACCAGTAGTATATCCACCGATAGGAATAGCGTATGTCGCAGCAGTGCTGGAAAAACAGCACAAGGTAAGCATTATAGACGCTCCTACAGAGGGCTGGAAGAATCTTGAGCAAATACACGAAACCAATTATCGGATGGGGCTAGCAAACCAAGAGATAGCCGACAGGATAAAACGGTGGTCACCAGACATCGTTGAAATCAACATCCCGTTTTCCGGCTGGTCCAAAGCCGCGTTTGAGGTGGCGTCTGTAGTAAAAGGCGTTGACAGAGACATCATCACAGTTTTAGATGGACTGCACCCCTCTGCGAGACCAGAAGATTGCCTTTCTAATCCGGACGTCGATTTTGTGGTGAGAGGAGAGCCAGAATATACTATGCGTGAGTTAGTTGGCGCACTAGAGCAAGGCATAACCGAGGACCTGAAGAAGATAGAGGGAATCGGTTTTGTCAAAAATGGGAAAACTGTTATTACTCCTCCAAGACCGGAGATTCAAGATTTAGATGCGTTACCTTTTCCGGCAAGACATCTGCTTCCAATGGACATATACTTTGAGGCTATCAAGGAAAACCCCATAAGAGGAGAAATAAGCAAACGTTACACAATAATAATAACCAGCAGAGGCTGCCCGCACAGGTGCATCTTTTGCTCTAACCATATTGTCATGGGAAAAACTTGGCGGGGCAGAAGCCCCGAGAACGTGGTTGATGAACTGGAACAGATAGTTAACACCTACTCCATTAAGCAGATCGACTTCTTTGATGAAAACATGACGCTGATCAAGAAAAGAGTGGAAGACATTTGTGATTTGATCATGGAGAGGGGGTTGGACATCGACTGGTATGTCCCAAACGGCGTTAGAGCGGATACGCTTGACGAAGAGCTTTTGAGAAAGATGAGTGCGGCTGGATGCAGGGAAATACGGGTTGCCCCCGAGTCTGGCGTCCAACGTGTTGTGGATGAAATCATCAAAAAGAACCTGAATTTGGAGGATGTTGAAAAAGCTGTTGTTTTAGCCAAAAAAGTGGGAATGAAGATAGGGGTTTTCCTCATGCTTGGGCTCATAGGTGAAACAAAAGAGGACATTAGAGAGACCATAAAGTATGCCTACAAACTGAAAAAACTGGGAGCAGACCATTTCCAATTCAGCATAGCCACTCCCCTATATGGAACAGAACTGTATGAACAGGCTAAACGCGGCGGTTATTTAAGGGAAAACTTCAGCGATGAAGCCTTAGCTGCGCTTGAACCTCTCATCGAAACTGAAGAGTTCACCGCAGATGACTTGCTTGAATTATGTGCACAGGCAAATTTGATAAATCAAAGTTCTACTCGCGATAAACTGGCGAAGGCTATTCGGCACCCAAAGAAAGCATTAAGAACGTTGTTGGGGAAAATGGATTAGAGGCTAAAGCAGATGCAGAAAAGAGCAAAGATATCGCTGGTTAATCCGCCGCCACTAAAAGGCGTCTATCGGCATCAGCTTTACCTGCCTATAGGTTTAGCCTACTTGGCGGCTGTTCTGGAAGAAAACGGTTATGACGTAACGGTGATAGACTGCCCAGCGCTAGAGGTTGATCTTAAGCAACTGAAAACAAAGTTAGCTTCCATCAACCCTGACGTGATTGGCATCACCTCCATGACCCCGACGATACAGTCGGCTCTTCTATCTGCAGGCGCGGCAAAAGAAGCGTGCCCCGGCGCCATGGTTGTTCTTGGGGGTCCACACGCCACGTTTATGGATGAGCAGGTTCTCAACGAGGAGGCAGCGGTGGACGTAGTTGTTAGGGGCGAGGGCGAAGAAACCCTGCTGGAGTTAGCAAAAACCGCGTCCAACCCGAAGGGTCTCAACAAGATTCAAGGAATAACTTTCAGGAATAATGGACAGACCGTTCGTATGCCCACCAGACCATTCATCAGAAACCTTGACGAACTGCCACGCCCAGCGTATAAATACTTTCCATTAGAAAAATACAGGCTTTTTGGGAGAAGAATGCTGCCAATAATGACCAGCAGAGGGTGCCCTTCTCAGTGTTCCTTTTGTACGACAGCACGAATGTTTGGGAAAGCTTTCAGGGCGCGGAGCCCAAAAAACATCGTGGACGAGCTGGAGTGGTTAAGGGATGTGCATGGAGCTGATGCCTTTTCGTTTTACGATGACACTTTTACGCTTAACAAAAAGAGGGCACTTAAGATTTGTGAAGAAATCAGGAGCAGAGAGATCGGTCTTCCATGGGATTGCCAAACAAGAGTCAGCGTGGTTTCTGAAGAGATTTTGCTTAAAATGCGGAAGGCAAACTGTCAACAGGTCTTTTTCGGGGTTGAGTCAGGGTGCCAAAAGATATTGGATGCCGTACATAAGGGAACAACGGTTGAACAAAACGAGAAGGCAATCAGGTTAGCGAAGGATGCTGGCTTGTTCGTCGCCGTTTCAGTGATGATTGGATATCCGGGAGAAACAAAAGAGATGCTACAGGAAACTGTTAATCTCATCAGAAGATCGGAGCCCGATGACGTGTACATATGTGTGGCAACGCCGTATCCGGGCACTGAGCTTCGCAGAGTTGTGGAGCAGATGGGCTGGGAAATGTCCAACGATTGGGGGCAATACGACACGATAACGCCTGTTTTTGCGAATCCCAACTTGTCGGCTGAGGAGATCAGAAAATTGAGAACCTCTTTCTATAACAGCTTTTATTCTCCGAAATATGTGCTGCGTCACCTGTTCAAAATGAACTTCTACAGCCGAGTGATGGCGCGAACCGCCATGAATCACATCTTGTGGCGAATAAGAAGCATCTTCTAAATTCTCTCTTTGTCGTTGCCCCAATTTTTTGGTTTGTGGCAAAAAATGTTTAATGCTAGTTAACGGATATATCAATGGCGCCAGAGAGGAGTAATGTAAGAATGAAACTCAAAGACGTTATCTTCATTATATTGGCAATAGTGGCAGTGTCAGTTGCGCTGCACTATCTCACTTTTACTTCGTTTGGCTGGAACCAGTGGCTGCTAGTGACTGCGAACGTCATTTTCTTCACTCTTTTCTTTGTACTGCTACAGTACAGAAGGAAACTGCCGCGCCTCCCCAGCAGCATCTACCTAGCATTTATAGTCGCACTTTACGCTGAAATGTTCGGTCTCCCCCTAACCATGTACATTCTAATGGGCGTTTTCAAACTCCCTAACATCTACAATCTGGAATTTCTCTTAACCCAACTAATGGGAGAACAACAGTTTCACATCATTTTCCATTATTACATATTTCCCGCCTCCCAAGTCATCATCGGCATAGGCATGCTGCTGGTAATCTTCGGCTGGAAAGAAATCTTCAAAGGCAAAGGCAAACTTGTCACCACTGGCATTTACCGCTACGTTCGCCACCCTCAATATGTAGGCTTCCTTTTAATCACTCTTGGCCTGAATGTTTGGTGGCTCACAATCATCACGCTTGCACTGTGGCCCGTCGTCATAATCGTCTATTATAGGCTTGCAAAAAAAGAGGAAAAAGATGCGGAAGAAGAATTCGGGGAAGAATACCTAGAATACAAACGGCGGGTTCCAGGGTGGATACCGCGGATACGAAGAAAAGCTGATTCTTGACAATCAATTTATTTGGTTAAGAATTAAAGGGTAACCATTAAACAGTTGATGCTGGGAAAAAGGCGATGAATGTACCCCGGGTCGTTATTGCAGGTCTCTACGGCGAAGGTGGCAAAACAACGGTTGCCACAGGAATAATGGGAGCCTTCATGAAAAAGGGGCTAAACGTTCAAGCCTTCAAGTCAGGTCCAGACCACATAGACGCCACATACCACATCGAGGTGACTAAAAAACCGTCAAGGCACCTAGACGCGTGGCTCACGTCGCCAAGGACAGTGTTAGAGAGTTTTGAAAGATCAGCTAAAAACGTTGATGTTGCGGTCATCGAGGGTGCGGGCGGCATCTTCCAGGGAATCCCACGACTAATAGACGGCATCACCGATTACGAGGGCACCGCCCAGATAGCTAGAATCCTGAGGGCGCCGATTATTCTAGTTTTGGATGTAGGCAGCATGTGGATGCACAGAGCCGAGGTTGCCCACGCAGTTTTGCACGTTTTCAAGCTGTTAGACAAGCAGGTGAACGTCAAGGGCGTGGTTTTGAACAACCTTAAAGGTTGGCAACAGGCGGAGTGGGTGAAAAGAGCTGTTGAATCAGCTACCAAAGTGCCGGTGGTTGGTGTGATTCCCTATAATGCAGAGATCATATTGCCTGCCAGACGTGGAGGTCTCGTCCCGATACCTGAAAGAGAAATGTTAAAGGCAACTCTCTCCGAACTTGTCGGATACGTTGGG
>CAYVVO010000314.1:0-3322 GCA_964455275.1 uncultured Candidatus Bathyarchaeia archaeon
TCTTCGGATTAGACATGAACAAGTGGCCTAAGAAGAAACGTCGCTTCCACAGAGACACCTACACCGGCAACAAGTGGAACAGAGGCGACTTCATCTTATGGCACGGCTACAAAGAGGGCGACAAAGTTTACTGGGACACAAGAATAGGCAAGGGCAGACCCTCATGGAACATCCAAGACCCCGCTATGGTGCCAAAAAGTTTTGACTTCAAGGCAGACATCTGGTGCAGCGGAATCGACAGCACTTACCGTCATCATGACTACATAATCGCCGTGGTTGAGGCAGTAACAGGTGAACCCTTTGTTTGCTGCTGGCTTCATGCAGCCCACCTCTTGTTAGAGGGAGAAAAGATGTCTAAGCGTAAAGGCAACATAGAATATCCGAGGACCCTCTTGGAAACCGAGTGCATATGGGACCATATTCGGTTCTTCTTCATCTATGGTCACTATAGATGGAAACTGAACTTCACATTCAAAAAGTACAGCCAAGTCTGTCGTCTACTCAAGAGTTTCCGAGATATGGTGAATGAGTTAAGTGCTACTGAAGGCGGTGAACAAAAATCTAGCCTCAAAGCAAAGAAATTGGTTGAACAGATAAAAACCGACTTTGAGGAGAAGATGAACAACGATCTTCAGGTTAAGGCTGCATTCGATTCGGTGTATACGACAGTTTCAAGATTGGTTAAACTTAAAGAAAAGCAAATGTTAAGCGCCGAGGATTCGAAGAAGGCTTTAGCGAAACTCAAAGACATTGATTATGTTTTGCAAGCCATTTTCTAAAAGGGGGGAGTCCTTGAAGGTGGCTAAAAAGAGGAAACGGATAATCTTTCACGTTGATATGGACCAATTTTTTGCTGCCGTAGAAGAGAGAGAACGCCCTGAAATTCGAGGCAAACCAGTTGTTGTAGGAGCCGACCCAAAAGAAGGCACAGGAAGAGGCGTAGTCAGCACCTGCAACTATGAGGCACGAAAGTACGGCGTCAAATCAGGTATACCCATAGCAAGAGCATGGCGATTATGTCCCAACGCCGTTTACCTCCCCGTTAACTACAGTCTATACCAGAAAGTTTCTGCTCAAATCATGGCGATTCTGAGGAGTTACACGGACAAGTTTGAGCGCTGGGGATTAGATGAAGCCTTCTTGGATTTGACTTCTCAGGTCAAAAACTTTGAGGAAGCAGAGAAACTGGCGCAGAAAATCAAAAAAGAGATTTACGAAAAGGAAAGGCTGACCTGTTCCATAGGTGTTGGACCGAACAAGCTTGTGGCTAAGATAGGCAGCGACTTCGAGAAGCCGGGCGGCTTAACAGTTGTCAGAGAAGAGGATGCAAAAGCGTTTCTGTCGCCTCTGCGGGTGCGTAGGCTTTTGTGGGTTGGCAGAAAAACTGAGGGCAGACTCAACAAGATGGGAATCAAAACTATAGGCGATCTGGCAAACTATGATGCATTTGTTTTGGCGGAAAAGTTTGGTGCTGCGGGCACTCAGTTGTATCTTTCAGCGCAGGGAATCGACAACAGCGAGATTCAGGAACGGTGGGAACGCAAGTCTATGAGCAGAGAAACAACTTTTGAGGAGGACACATCCGATTATGCCATTATTTTTGATACTTTGGATGTCATCTCAGAAGATTTGCATCAAGAACTTACGGCTTCCAAATTCGCTTTCAAGACAACCACAGTGAAGATAAGATACGAAAACTTTGAAACCCACACCCACGGCAAGACTCTGCCCTTCTTCACAGACCGACTGAAAGACATAACGAGGAGCGCCAGAGACCTTGTGCAAGATTATTTGTGTCCTGACAGAAAAATCCGTTTGATAGGCGTTAAACTCTCAAATCTGCTCTCAACAGAGAAGCAGAAGAGGTTAATTGATTAGCATTTTTTTCTCAAGTTTTATATCACATGACCTTCCTATTTAATGAATAACAGGGAGGAGCAAGGTTTTGAGTGAAAGATGGATTCAAGTTTCTGAGAAAATTATTGAACAGTTAAACAGTCTTGAGGATGTTAAAGACAAAGACCGTTTAGAGCTAGTTAGGTCCCTTCGTTTTGTATTGGGCGTATTACAGAGAAGCTTGCTCGGCTGGACGCAGTGGGTGAGCAACCCGGACATAATGACTATTTTCTCGCAAAAGGACTTGGAGAAGATGACAAAAAAGCTAGCCGAGTACACCAGTTCCTTCGTAAAATACGATCTGGAGATGACCAGCCTAGGAGTCAAGAAGGGATTAAAAGCTTCGAAAAAAGTCGAGAAGAAAAAGAAGGAAGAGCGAACAGAAAGATTCTACGTGTGAAACTAACATAGCGCTTGCTTTTGATGCTACCGTCCTGATTTTTTGGTAATAACGGGGAAAAACCAGTAACGTTAATAGGACGCTACAAGCAGTAACTTTTTCAAAGTGAGGACGATGCCAAAGTTGAATGTCCTAGTTTTAACCGGTCGCACCATTGACCAAGGCAGAGGAAAAGAAATGGGAAAACTTTCAGACGTATACTTGAAAGATGTGACCCAATGCCAAATCGACCCAGAGGATATGAAGGCTCTCAAACTGAGGCAAAACGCCAACGTTAAAGTCACCACAAAGTTCGGTAGTGTTGTCCTGAGAGCCATCAAATCCCTTAGAGGTCCCCACCCCAAAATGGTTTTTATCAGCTACGGTCCATGGGCAAGCGTAATCTCAGACCCAGAGACCCACGGATCAGGTATGCCCTCATTAAAAGGGATGTCCGGAGAACTTGAGCCTGCACCTAAAGAAAAAGTATTAACTTTACAGGAGCTAGTATACCAACTTAAGGAGGCATAAACATGAAAGTTATCACTGGTGTAACCTGTCCGGTCTGCGGAACTTTTTGTGACGACCTCGAAATAGTTTTAGATGACAAAAACAAGATTATTGAAGCCCGAAATGCGTGCGCTATGGGTGCAGCAAAATTTCTGAACTATTCTACTCACCGTACTAAAACTCCTCTTATCAGAAAAAACGGTGAATTAGTCGAAGCTACAATGGATGAAGCTATCGAAAAGGCAGCCCAGATCCTTGTTGACGCACACTATCCTATACTGTATGGCTGGAGCAACACTTGCTGTGAAGCACAACGAGTAGGCGTAGAACTGGCGGAAGAGGTTGGAGGAGTCATGGATAACACCGCAACTGTCTGCCATGGTCCCTCTATCTTGGGTGTTCAATCTGTCGGTATATCGTCTGCCACTCTAGGACAGATAAGGCATCGTGCAGACCTAATCATCTATTGGGCCAGCAACCCATGGGATGCTCATCCACGACATCCAGAACGATACAGCATGTTCTCAGATGGCAGAT
>CAYVVO010000315.1:0-1463 GCA_964455275.1 uncultured Candidatus Bathyarchaeia archaeon
GTCAACAAAAGCCTCTTCCACTTCCACCTCAGGATAATCCTCCGCAACCTTCCGTGCAACCTCAAGAAATAGACCATCCGACATGCGCAGCACATTCGCCTTGGTAACCACAGTCACCTTCTTGCCGCGTTTCATTGCCAAATCAAATGCAAACCGTGTAATCCGCTCAGTCGCCTTCCGCGTGATTACCCTTAGAGAATACGCCGAATCCGCAAGTTCAAACTCCACGCCACTATACAAGCCCTCCGTGTTCTCTCGCACAATCACCAAATCAACATCATTCATACTTTTCGCAATAGGATAGCTCTTTGCGGGACGGACATTAGCATACAGTCCCAAGGCACGCCTCAAAGTTATAATCGCGCTTTTGTATCCCGGAACACCCACAGGAGTAGTGGTAGCCCCAAACAGGCAAGCCTGAGTCTTCCTTATTCCCGCCAAGACATCATCAGGAACCGGAGTACCAGTCTTCTTGAAAACATCATAGCCAATCTCAAAGTAGCGGCAATCAAAAGTTAATTCTGTGCTCTCCAGTAACCTAACAGCCTCGGGAACAACCTCGCCGCCGATTCCAGGACCCGGAATAACCGCAATTTTATACGTTGGCATACCCGTCACTTCTGAGAAAGTTTACTAAGCCGCCCCTATCCACAATCCTCTGCATAAACTCTGGCAGCGGCTTCACATTAAGAACAGTTCCTTTAGTTTTGTCGCGCACCTCACCAGTTTTGATGTTTACTTCAATTGTGTCGCCGTCATCGATCTTGTCAGCGTCTTCGCAAACAAAGAGTGGAAGCCCAATGTTTATGGAGTTCCTGAAGAATATGCGGGCAAACGATTTAGCGACTACAGCACTGATCCCAGCAGCCTTTATCGCCACCGGAGAATGCTCCCTAGATGAGCCGCAGCCGAAATTGTTTCCCGCAACGATCACATCCCCCTCCTGAACTTCCTTAGCGAACTCTGGGCGGTACTCTATGAACGCTATTTCTCCCAACCGTTTCCTGTCTGTTGTCACAGTGTATCTTCCGGGCGTGATAACATCCGTGTTTATGTCGTCCCCAAACTTCCATGCTCTCACAGGTAATCCCTCGGATCAGCAATCTTTCCAGCTAACGCGGACGCCGCAACTGTTGCCGGAGAAGCTAAAATAATTTCCGCTTCTGGAGATCCCATTCTTCCAGTGAAGTTCCGGTTCATGCTTGAAACACAAGTCTCTCCCTCACACAACACTCCCTCGTGTCTACCGATGCAGGGACCACAGCTGGAATTGCATACTGTTGCACCCGCCTTAACTAGGTCCTGCAGGTAGCCCTTCTCGGAGGCTGCAAAATAAATTTCTTCAGAAGCGGGGGATACTATGAGCCTGACGTTTCGGGCAATTTTCTTTCCTTTCAATATTTTGGTAGCAACTGCTATGTCCTCTAATCGCCCGTTCGTGCATGTTCCAAGAAACGCCTGAT
>CAYVVO010000316.1:0-1767 GCA_964455275.1 uncultured Candidatus Bathyarchaeia archaeon
CGTAACAGCTTGGTTATGGTCGCCATGGCAGCGGCTATGAGCAGCATCGCCGTTGGGTCGCTGAGAAACACTGAAACAGTAGCAGCGATGACGCAGATAGAGACAAAAAGTACATTGGGATTTCCACGCGAAACTTTGACGGCGTACAAGGCTCCGAAACGAAAAAGACCGCTTCGCTCAGCTACTTCAACCACAATCATGACACCCAGCAACAGAAAAATTAGTTTCATGTCGATAAATCCCAAAGCGTCATTATAGCTGAACACCTCGTAGCCGGGGAGGAGACCAAACCATACTGTAAGCAAAGCTCCGATCAAGGCAGCGACTGACATGGGAACGATTTTGGTAGCCGAGAGTAGAATGGTTAGCAGATAGATGAGGATGAAGATTATCTGAACCGGTTCCATGTTACTCCCTGTTTTTCATTCGGTCAGTCATTTTGGCAAGACTGTCTGCCATAGATTCGGCTTTTCGTTCAACTATTCGATAAAGGATTCGCCCGATATCATAGATTAGAATGAGAATCATTCCGAGAGCAACATATGTGGTAGCCATTGACAGCGGCTCTCTGACATTCTGCTCCAGAGTGTTTATGAGCGGAAAAAGAGCGGTTGCCACCAGAATAATAACGATAATGTATATTGCGTCTCTCGCAGCTCTCCTAGGAGACCTCTCTTCCTTTATCCCCAACCGTTTTACAAAGATGTCTGTCAAAATGTCGCTCAACACCAAACCATCTGCCAATGCCCGTATCAGAAAAATGGCTGTGAATATCAACGCAATAGTCCCCACTAGTGTGCCGGCGTTAATAAGGTTAATACCTGGAATTGGTATGTCTCCCATCAATGGCGGGACAAAAAAGTTTACCAAAAAGAAGATAATCGCCATCACCAGACTCATCGTTAACCTGGGAAGTCTGCTCCGAACTTCTTCGCCAATAGGTTTCTTCGCCAACCTTCTATCCCCTTAGAACTTCGTCGTATGTTTTAATTGTCCATGAATATTAACGCTACGGATGTATCAATCTGGATTGTCAATAAAACAGTCCAAGAAAAAATCTTAGAAGACTGAATATAACCTGTGTATTTCTTTTGGTATCAGGATTTTTTGGATAACCGTCTTATAGGCTTGTTTTGATTTAAGGATGTGCAGCACAATTTGAGACAGAAGCCCTGTCGAGAGTTACAACAACATATCATGTCCACCTATTTTTTTACGAAAACTCTTAAAAATTGTCGGCACGTAAGCATAGAATCGTAATCGCAAACACAACCACAAAACAGCAACAAGGTGACGCTGATGCCTTTCACGCCGTTCCATTTGGGTCCAGCTTTTGGTTTAGGGCTTCCGTTCAGAAAATATTTGCATGTGCCCACCTTCATATTAGCCAACATAATACTTGATGTCGAACCTTTCCTGGTTCTTTTTCTTGACTTAAGGTATCCGTTACACGGATATTTTCACACGTTCCTTCTAGCCTTATTTGTGGGTCTCAGTCTTGGCTACACCATGTTTCTTCTTGAGAAATTTCTACATAAATTTTATGGAGATTTACTGTTGGAGCCGAACGGCAAGTTAAGTTTGAAATCTTTCATGGCTGCGGGGGTTTTAGGCACCACAATCCACATTCTCTTGGATGCTCCACTCTACAGCGAAATGCAACCCTTTTATCCACTAACGGTTAATCCACTCTACAATCCTGTTCTGAGCGCAACAATCTACAACGTTTGCGTCTGGCTGGGAATCATCGGAGTCATCTACTATATG
>CAYVVO010000317.1:0-1405 GCA_964455275.1 uncultured Candidatus Bathyarchaeia archaeon
ATGAAAGAGTATAGTTGATGGATTGAACGTTTAGGGGAGATTTGTTATGTCAGGAACCATTCGAAGCTTCTTCTCCTTCGACATAGAAGACCAAACCATAATCAGACGGCTAACAGAAGCTCAGGGCATGCTCGCTAACACTGGCGCAGACTTGAAGCTGGTGAAGCCCCAGAACATCCACCTCACAGTCCGGTTCTTGGGAGACATATCCCCATCCATGGTTGACGCCATATACGAGGAGATGAAACAGCTCTCCTTCACCCCATTCGAGACAGAACTCACAGGCTTAGGTGCCTTCCCCAAGCTAACTTATCCCCGGGTTGTGTGGGCTGGAATCAGAAAAGGCGCAGACAAACTAACGGATGTTTTTGAGCAGCTGGAACCCCGCCTCAGAGGACTGGGCTTCAAACCTGACAGCAAAGGCTTCAGTCCCCACCTGACAATAGCACGGGTGAGAGGCGGAAGAAACAAAGCCCAGCTCATCAACCTAATCCGAGAAATGGAAGATTACGAGTTTGGAGCCGTCAAGGCTGAATGCTTTAGACTGAAAAAGAGCGATTTGACCCCTAAAGGTCCAATTTACAGCACTTTAAGAGAGGTTTGCGGCGGCTGAAAACCTGTAAGAAATAGGATGGTTTGTTATGTCTTCTCCACTTGAAGAAGTATGCGCCGAAGTTCTGAAGAGAGTCACCCCAAGCGGCAGCGAAAGAAAACAGGTTCTTTCCTTAGCCACAAGGCTAGTGGAAAAGGTGAGAGAAGAGGCGAAAGAGAAGCGGGTGGAGGCTGAGGTTCGCGTGGAGGGCTCCGTGGCTAAAAACACGTGGCTCAGAGACTGCCCCGAAATCGATGTTTTCATGCGCGTCTCAACAAGCATGCCTAGGGAAGCTTTCGGAACTGTCTGCTTGGAAATCGCAAAAGAAGCCGCTGAAGGCTACAGGCAGATTGAAAGATTTGCAGAGCACCCCTACCTTGAGGCAGTAACAGATGATAACGTTTGGGTGAACATTGTTCCCTGCTACAGGGTTAAACCGGGCGAGTGGATAAGCGCCACTGACCGAACACCATTCCACACCGATTACGTCAAGCCGCTATTGGATGAACAGAAGGGCGGAGAAGTCAGGTTACTGAAGAGATTCATGAAGGGCGTGGGCGTTTACGGAGCAGAAATCAAAGTTGGAGGCTTCAGCGGATACCTCTGCGAGCTTCTTGTCCTGAACTACGGCTCCTTCACCAAAGTTCTGAAGGCTGCTGCAGACTGGAAAGAAAGAACTGTTATCGATTATGAGGGGCACTATGAAAGACTGGATGACGCCAAGAAACTTTTCGAAGAACCCTTTGTTATGGTGGACCCGGTGGACAAGAGAAGAAACGTTGCGGCTGCAGTTAGAAAAGAAAGATTAGACGA
>CAYVVO010000318.1:0-4687 GCA_964455275.1 uncultured Candidatus Bathyarchaeia archaeon
TGCTTTGGAGGCTGTTCGCCTTGACAAACAAGGTTCAAGGGGGATGGCTATCACAATGTACCAGAAAGGCATCTCAACCCTCCTGAAACTCGTCAGGTTATACCCTAACTACGGATTAAACTCGGTTTACATTCAACGTGCACAGGCGTATCAAGAACGGATAAAAGCTCTGCAGGGACAAGGACCGGTCCAATCTTTCCAGCCTCAGCAGGAGAGGACAACAGAAACGATGGATCAATCACCAGAAGCAGAAGCAGGAACTGATGGAAAGGCAAGCTACGATGAACTTGTGCTCGACGAGAAACCTAATGTACGCTGGAACCAAGTTGTAGGATTAGACCCGGCTAAAAAAGCCATCAAAGAAGCCATAGTGTACCCGGTGGAGAGACCAGACCTATTTCCGTTAGGATGGCCTAGGGGAATACTTCTCTTTGGTCCTCCAGGATGCGGAAAGACCTTGGTAGCAGCTGCTGTGGCAACAGAGATTAATGCGGCGTTTGTTTCGGTGGATGCAGCCTCGGTTATGTCTAAATGGTTAGGCGAGGCTGAAAAGAATGTGGCAAAACTGTTTGCACAAGCCAGAAAGACCGCAAATAATGGGCGCCCCGCTATAATATTTATTGACGAGTTAGATTCGCTGATTGGCATGCACTCAAATGAGGTCGGCGGAGAAACCAGAGTTCGCAACCAGTTTCTCAAGGAGATGGACGGAGTTATGGATAAAGGCAAGAACATCCACGCGTACGTTATCGGAGCCACCAACAAGCCTTGGGCTCTAGACTGGCCATTCATACGTAGATTTCAGAAACGAATCATGGTTCCCCTGCCCGACCACGAAGCTCGACTAAGTATGCTCAAACTTTACACTGCAAATCTGCATTTGTCATCGAAAGTGGACCTGGACGAGTTTGCTAGGTTGGCTGGAGGTTTTTCTGGAAGCGACATACGGGACATTTGTCAGTCAGCGCACTTACGGGTTATCGGAGAACTCTTTGACTCGGGTAAAGCAAGTGACAAGCACGCTAAGCCTAGACCTATATCTACGGACGACTTCAAAGGTATCTTGGCGGACAGAAAGCCCAGCGTATCTCCACGTGTTGTATCATCTTATAATGAATGGTCTGAAGCCTTCAAAGCTCTCTAACATGAAACTGGGAGGTTAATCAAGCTCTTAACATGGTGGTCTTGGAAAGGTTCAGAGAGGTGCCAATTCTTCTGACAGCAGCTGAAAAACTCCTTTCTCTCTTACAGCGATTCTCTCTTTCTGAACCCCAAAAACGCCACTTGAGTTTGCTAGCCTCTTGACAACCGCTTGATGACGATCGAAGCCTTCTCTTCCCCTTTTTATTTTTACACCTTTCAATTGTTAGTTTACCAAATAAATATGTTGAAATTAAACTTTCAAGGGTCTGAAACTCACGCAATCTAGTTGGTACTTTATCACTGTTGATAATCATTCGATAACCCATAATTTCTAGGTTAGTACTCGTTGATGGTTAGTAAATATGTTCAATTAGCAAACTTTGATTGTGTACAAGAGAATATCTGATGTTACTGTTTTTTGGTGAAAAATAGAGCAGTGATATAAATGAAATTAAGTATGTGATGAGCTAGCTTAGTCAATTTTTCTTGACTAACTTTGGTCAATGTTTCTTGACAAAAAACCTTTTCTTTTATTTTTTGTAGGATAAATATGGGGCTGAGTTGCTCCAGCACGTGTGATGAAGGGAAGGGCGGTAGGAGGTTTTTCTTTTCATTTTTTCCTCCTCAATAAATGATTGTGTCTGGAGCCTCAGCAACCTTACAAAACATAGTTATTAATTTTCAATCTTCTCGACCACTTATTGGTGTAATCCAAGCATCAGGATTTTGATACATAAACGATGGATGATGCACACCACTCTTTTTGTTGGTGCTCTGAGCAATCTTTGTTTTTATTTCTTCTAAAAGCTCTATGTGCTCTTCCACCTGCTGAGCAATCTCCATAATTTGATTATTGAAGTGTTCGAGATGAATACCATAAAGTTGACTGATTTCTTTTTGCATAAAAAGAAAGGTCTTAGCCTGATTATACAAATACTGTGTCGAGCCGCCTTGGAGCTCTAAGGTTAACAAAACCGCTGAAAGCTCCTCTCCAGTTATTTTCTTTTTCTTTTTGACTTGCTCAATGAGAGATTCCATAATTCTACATACAGGTCTTAATTTCCTCTTACACTTGTGAGGCTCTATCATAGAACTTCCAAGTTTCCCACTTAATTCAATAAGGACCTTTGACTGTTTCTCATTGCCCTGTGAGAGTTTCAATAAGTGACCTTTTACCTCAGTAAGAACGACCTTGTTCGCCAATTCTTCAAAGAGTTGACTGTTTTTCTGCTCCATACGTCCTAAGCAATACACAAAATCTGCAAAATTGTCAGCATCACTATTAGTGTTAAACATTGTCAGTCCTAACTAGATAATGCTAACGTCAATTCAGAATAAGTGACTTGTGAATTTCAAGAAATGATTTCAAAACATCGAGTCCCAACATCTTTGTCAGGCATGATTCTAATCTGGCTATGTGTGATTATCTTTCCACATCTAGGACAGTGGATATGCCTTAGACTAAACTGTGAATCCCAAAAACGCCACTTGAGTTTGCTAGCCTCTTGACAACCGCTTGATGACGATCGAAACCTTCTCTTCCCCTTTTATTTTTACACCTTTCAGACTTGAGACCATGGCAAGAACAGCGTTTCTTATGATGCCTTGAACAAAGTCGCCTAAGGGCAAAAATTTTTCGTCTATCTGTATCGTGATTTTTTCTTCTCGCTTCCGTTTTCTTTCCACCAAAACTGCAACTTTATTGTTTACCAAATCCACAAGTTTTTGCGGCTCTTTCAGTGCGTCTATGAATGGGACTTCTGTTTCCACTTTTCCGTCTGGAATGTGACCGATGAATGCTAGGATGTTTCTGTAACGTTCAATAGCCGCTGTTATTTCGTTAGCAGTTTTTGCTGTCACAAGTTTGGGTACGCTTGCATTTTGTCCGACTGAGCCTTTGAATCCTTCAAGGATGACGATGTCAACTTCGTCCGGGGTCTCTGCGACAATCTGTTCTAGACTATATTCTGTGGTGTCAACTTTCTTGATGGCAGTTAGTTCCTTGGGGGCTACGCTTAACACGGAGCTTGCTCCAGCCTTGGCATATCTCCATGTGTCTTTTCCCTCTGTGTCAATGGTGAATTCGGGGTCAGGAATATGCTTTGCAGATGCAACCGTGTAGCCTCTCTTCGTTAATCCCTTAATCAGGGCTTCTACAGCCGTGGTTTTTCCGGAATTACTGCTTCCAACAACAGCAACTATAACTCGGTTGAACATTCCTCTAAAGTCTCCTCTCAGCTAACTAATCGGCTTCAAAGATTTAAATTAACAGCACAGACCATTGTTCAACTAACAATTTTTAATCCCAAAAACAAAGAATCATAACTCTTAGAATAAGTTCAGTCGTCTGTTATCAGGAAAAGGAGCTGAAAATCAATTTAAACCCAAAACTAAGTCTTCAATTCTTTTTCTATAGCTAAAAGCTTGACTAGATCGCTTTCTAAGAAATTTACCCACCCTTTCTCGTAATGAAAATCAGCATTGTCGCTAATTAATCTCACATCACAAGTGTAGTGACCATCAACAAATCCCTTGCAATCAGAATCTTTTAAGGGAACTTTGCCGCATTTTGCCTTACACAATTTCTCCACATAATTACCTATCGTCAAGTAAAGCTGTTTCACCTTGAAATTAGGCGAAATTGCCTCCGAAACCACTTCGATATCAGCGTTCTTCATCTCTCTTTTCGCCGCGTTAGTGAATTTTTTTCCAATAAGGATGCCCTTGTCATAATTCCTTTTTTCCAGAAAGTCAGTCATCTCCCGAACAGTATCCACACCAATATAGCCTGATTTTGATTTAGTTTCAGTTATCGCCCGTATCAAGATTTTCTCGTCCTCCTCAGAAGGTGAAACCGTGAAATCTACCTTTCTCTCTTTACTTTTGGTTCTCTTCCTTTTGTAGTCTCTCATAGCCGAAATTAGCTCAGCTTTATTGACCGATTTTTCTTCACTCATGTTGGTATACACTTCAAAACGTATGTTAGAGTCACAATAAAAACGTGAATTAACACTCCATTATCCACTATATTCTCTCGGTGCCTCATAAATGCTCAGGTATGCGCATTAGAAGGTGTGTGAAGGGGCTAAATTGGAGGTTTTATGATTGCGCTCTTGCATTCTTCAATATGTTAATGTCCTCTTGGTTAATGTATCCCGTATAGTATAGTAGTATAATGTAGACTGCAATACTCGCGATCGTCCCAGCAATTACTATAAGAAAATTGGTTTTAGGTATAAGAAAGAGAATTAGTGCCAAAATAGCGCCCGAAAATAAAAGTTTAGGAAGCCCTGAGAATACATTGGTTTTTAGGTGATGCTTAACAAAAATTGGGATTAAAACAAGAGAGGTAACACCCGTTAGTGTCAGAGAAATTGCAGCTCCAGTTAGACCAAAGAGAGGCACAAGGATGAAGAGCGAGAAGATGTACTGTGTAGCGGCGCCCGCCATTAACATTCCCGCTAATTTAGGTTTTGCAATGCCTATTAATACGGAAGAAAGAGTGTATCCGAACATGAGAAGGAATGTGCCGATAATAAGAATT
>CAYVVO010000319.1:0-2092 GCA_964455275.1 uncultured Candidatus Bathyarchaeia archaeon
CAGTTCCACGGCGTCAACTCCAAGCTCAATGGCGCGCTTAAAGCTGCGCAACGTGTTCTCCGGCTCGTAAGCGCTTGCTCCCCTGTGCCCTATCTTCAACAACCCTTTTTGCACCAGCACCCAACTCTGCAGGCACTACAAAATTATGTGCGGGAAACGTAAATGAAATTTGCTGTGCTCTCAGATTTTTTGATTCTCACAGCGTCTTTGGCTCGTAATTCAATGAGGCTCTCGTTGTTGTCCGCCAAGAGCCACGCAGGTCCCCTGCTGACGGTTAACTTCACTGTGGAATCTTCTGGAACCACAAAGCTCTCCATGTTCCTGTTATGCAGATTGTTGAATGATACGCCGATGCCTTTCGCGAATCTTTTTCCCCCCGTTGCCTTGTAGTATCCTGTGGAGCCGAAGGGGGTAGCAACGATGACGCCGTCGCCAATCAAGTCTCGGTACTCTTTTCCGTCAACGGAGAGGGAGAACCTCACGGCGTAGATTGGCAGCCTAGGGTGAATCTGAATCTCGTTTAAGCCAACCAGCTTTCCGCCTTTAGCTTCTGTCTCCAACTTCATCTTCTTATGTAAACAGTAGTTGCCTCCCCTGATCTTTGACAAAACATTCTTCAGCTCATCCAGAGTGTAATCGCACTTTCTGCAGACAGGCGAAGTCTTGAGTATCAGCTTCGGAACCTCAGGATACCTTCTTTCGCTGAACAATACTGTGCCGTCTCCACCGTAACAGACAATAAAATCTGGGTTCCCCTTGACAACCTTGAAGCCCCCTGCAGCCAAAACACCCTTAATCCTCGAACTGTCCTGCCGAGAAACCACTAGAACCTTTTCCAACTTTTTCGGCGCCATCGACAAGTTGCCAACCATGGTTTACCAGCACACCTTAACATGTCTATATGTCGAGACTAAAAAACTGTATGCGCCATGTAAAAATGTTTACGCACGTTCTAGTTCCTAAGGATTTCTGGCAGCCTTCTCCGCAAAACTAGGGCAACGGGAATTCCCACAATTCCTCCTATGGCGACTTGAACTATGTTTGCTGGAACTTCCGCCAATGCCCCGCCTATACCCCACAGATACAATTCGACTAAGAAATAGCCAATAACCATCTCGGCTCCAGCCACAACAACGGCGAGAACATCGCGATAAACCCTTTTCTTGTCTGATATCAGGCTGGCAAGTAAACCCTCTAAACCTTTGATGACCAATGTTGGAATGGCAAACAACGGAAACCCGATGATGTCTGCAATGGATGACCCTAACCCGCCTGCAACACCGCCTATAAGCGGGGTGAAGGTTAGCGCGGCGACAAAAATCATGACGTCTCCAACATTGAAGTATCCGCCCATGGGGTTGGGGATGCGGATTATCAGTGTCCCTACTGTGACCAGCGCTGACATAACCGCCATCAGAGAAAGCTGGATTACGGCTTTTTGTTTCTTGACCAATCGACCCACGCAAATAGTATAGTTACAACTATATTATTAAAAACTTTCTGCTTCAGAGCAAAGTTTTCAGTTCATCCATGGCAACCAATGCTCTTCTTCCACGTTCTGTAATCCTGAAGTATTTCCGTCCATCTTTCCTGTAGGAAGTCACAGCCCCTCTTCTGGAAAGGTCGTTCAGATGCTGGTAGATGGCTGCCCGGGTCATGGTTTTCCCAAGTTTCTTCCACAAATCATAACCATAAGCGTCCTCACGGCTCAAAATCCGCAAAATCTTCTCTTTCGTACTCAACTCCAAACCAACCCCAGCGCTCTTACGCTTCTTCGCCAAAGCCTGAAGCACATCCGTCGCCTTCAAACCACTCCCAGTAATCAAACACACAACAGACTCACCCTCATCAACCACGCCCTGATCCACCAGCTTTTTGAGCGCTGCAATCGTAGCTGAGCTGGACGGCTCAGCAAAGATTCCCTCCAGACGGGCAAT
Organism: uncultured Candidatus Bathyarchaeia archaeon; assembly: GCA_964455275.1. GTDB lineage: Archaea > Thermoproteota > Bathyarchaeia > Bathyarchaeales > Bathyarchaeaceae > Bathyarchaeum. The sequence continues at coordinate 1,938 of CAYVVO010000319.1, forward strand.
CTCCTGTTCAGCAACGAAAATCTCGGAATCCTGAACAGTAACAGCCACCCCTCCAGAATCTTTTATGGCACGAAGAGCCTTCGCTCCGTTCACAGGGTTGCGCACAAATATTCCCAACGCATGCGTGTATGGCTCAGAAACATCAACTGGAGCTG
>CAYVVO010000320.1:0-1975 GCA_964455275.1 uncultured Candidatus Bathyarchaeia archaeon
TCCGGTGACATATCATGCATGCTTGACATTTTTCCGGGTCAATATAGTAAGATACTAGTTCTTTGCATGCTAATGCGGGACATCTTTTTTCCTTTATATGCGCTTCATATTCGTCGCTGAAGTAACGGAGAGTGGTCAGCAAGGGATTCGCAGATGTCTGCCCTAGAGCGCAAAGAGACGCAACACTGGTTACCTCAGCGATTTTTTCAAGCTTCTCTATGTCTTCCTCTGTTCCTTTACCGCTAACAATCCTGCTCAATATTACACTGGCTTGCTTCAAACCTTCCCGACAGGGTGTACATTTTCCGCAGGATTCATCGCATAAGAAATTTACAAAGTAGCGGGCTAATTCTACCATGCAGATGTCCTCGTCCATTACAATCATCCCGCCAGAACCCATCATTGAACCTAGCTTGGTGAGTTCGTCAAAATCAACAGGAGAATCCAAGTGCTGCTTAGGAATGACTCCGCCAGAGGGACCGCCAGTTTGGACACCTTTGAATTTCTTTCCATTCCGGATTCCGCCACCTATCTTGTAGATGATATCCCTCAAGGATATCCCAAAGGGGACCTCAACTAAACCAGTGTTGTTCACTTTGCCTGCTAAAGCAAAGATTTTGGTGCCTTTGCTGCTTGCGGTGCCAATGGACGCAAACCAGTTAGCACCTTTATTGATTATAAGGGGTATGTTAGCCCATGTCTCAACATTATTTAGTGTGCTCGGCTTATCCCAGACCCCTTTCTCGGATGTGTGAACATATTTCGGTCTCGGCTCGCCCACTTTTCCTTCTATCGCAGTCATCAGAGCGCTTGACTCGCCGGACACAAAAGCGCCCGCTCCCTTATGGATCTTAACCTTGAAATCGAACCCTGAACCGAGAATGTCTTCACCCAACAGCCCCAGTTCTTCCGCTTGTTTAATGGCGGTCTCCATGTTCTCTATTGCGAGAGGGTATTCCTGCCGCACATAGATGAATCCCTCGTGCGAGCCTATAGCATAAGCTCCAATAATGAGCCCCTCAAGAATGGAATGTGGATTTCCTTCCATCAATGCCCGGTTCATAAAGGCTCCTGGGTCGCCTTCGTCGCAGTTTACGATAACATATTTGGGTTCTCCCTGTGCATTTCGGCTAGATTCCCACTTTCGGTAAGTTGGGAAACCGCCTCCACCACGACCACGAAGATTGGAGTCCTTTACTTCTTTCATCACATCCTCCGGAGTCATCTGAAATAGAGATTTTGCTAATGCTGCGTAACCGCCGATAGCTAAGTAATCCTCTATATTCTTAGGGTCGATTTTGCTGTTGCTTTCCAGAAGAAGCCTGTTTTGATACTTGTAAAATGGGACTTCAGACAGATACCGTGCCCTTTTGCCGGTAACTGGATCAGTGTAAAGCAGCCTTTCAACAATTTCATTGTTGATCAAAGTCTTCGACACGATTTCGGGTACATCACTCGCCTTCACTTGGAAATAGTAAACCTCTTCAGGATAGATGACTATTCTTGGACCCTTTTCGCAGAAACCCAAGCAACCTGTTTCTTTAATTTCTACTTTACCTTCCAAGCCCTGTTTTTTGATTTCTTCATCAAAAGCTTCAAGGACTTTTTGGACCCCAAGAGCTTGACAGCCTGTACTCACGCACGCTGCAATAGCTAGCCTCTTCGGATCTTTTTTGGCGAGTATATCTTTTCTGAGTTTTTCCAGATCAGAGGGAGATTTTAGAGAGTTCATTGCATTTCACTTCTGTTAATTACAGCTGGAAAGCATCTTCTCAATTTTTGTTGAATTGAGTTTTCCAAAATATTTTCCATCTATTTCGATAACTGGCCCCAAGGCGCAGCAACCCAAGCAATTGACGGTCTCTAAGCTGAACTTGCCGTCGCTTGTTGTCTCACCCGATTTGATTCCCAGTTTATTCTCTACGGAATCCAGAATTCTCGGTGCTCCTCGAACATAACAAGCAGTGCCGACGCA
>CAYVVO010000321.1:0-2151 GCA_964455275.1 uncultured Candidatus Bathyarchaeia archaeon
ATAAAGGGTTTCCTTATTGTGCAAAGATTAGCTGAGGAGTTAGGCGTAGAACGGCTTGAGCAAACTATGGCTCGAGTGCAGAAGAAGTTCGGTGATGAAACAGTTACATCCGCCTTCAACGTTAGCCTAAAGGTTGGATTACCAAAAGCAAAACTGCAGAAACTGATGCTCAGCGACCACTTCATCGAGCATAAGATGGATATGAAAAAGTTAGGAGGCTTCATGCGATTCCTGAATTGTCCAATCTACGGAAGCCACAAATACGTGGAATCGGAACTGGGCACAGAAACCGAAACATCCCAGCTCTTCTGTAAAAGCTTCTGCAAGGCGCACGCCCAAGCCATGTTCGAAAAGTTCATTCCGTTCCCCGTAGCTGTATCTCAGCCGCTGAGGATGGCAACTGACGGAAAATGCGAGTTCCGTATCAGGATTGCCCCCACTTCTGCTGCGCCAACTACGGAAAAGTATGTTCCCTTGGTTGTGTCCTGGAACGTGACATTAAAGTGTAATCTGAAATGCTCGCACTGCTACATCAACGCTAAAGACACAAAGCTGCCGGACGAGCTGAGCACTGACGCGGCGAAGATGCTCATCCACCAGATTACCGAGGTTAGCAGACCTTTATTAATTCTGAGCGGTGGCGAACCTCTGCTGAGAGAGGACATCTACGAAATCATCCGATACGGTGCAGACCGCGGTTTAAGGATGGGCATGGGCAGCAATGGGATGCTCATCGACGACGAGGTTACAAGAAGACTCGAAGATGCTAGAATGGGGACAGTGGCAATCAGCTTAGACTCAAGCATACCGGAGCGGCATGACGAGTTCCGCGGCGTTAAGGGCTGCTGGGAACATGCTGTAGATGCTATCAAGGCTCTCAAGAAGAGCAGAATACAGGTTCAGGTTAACAGCACAGTGACACAGCAGAACTACGATGAAGTGGATGATATAATGGCGCTGGCGGAAGAGTTGGGTGTAGAGAATTTTCACCTGTTTTTCTTGGTGCCTACGGGAAGAGGAACCGACATCAAGGACATAACGCCGAGAATGTATGAGGACATGATCACTAGCACGCTAGCCAAAACCACAAAGTATAAGCTGAGTGTGAAGCCTTCCTGTGCGCCCCAGTTTATGCGGGTTGCCAAGGAGCAGGGCGTTGACATGTCGCGTTGGGTTCGAGGCTGCATGGCTGGACTGTATTACTGTCGCATCTATCCTTCAGGGGAGGTTACTCCCTGCCCATACATGCCGCTCAATCTTGGGAACATCCGCGAAAGGTCATTTAAGGATATTTGGTTCAACTCTGAGGTTTTCAAGGCTCTGCGTGACTTTGACAGACTAAAGGGAAAATGTGGGGTGTGCGGATATCGTGATGTGTGCGGAGGATGTCGTGCCAGAGCCTACGGTGTGACCACTGATCTTATGGACTTTTGTGGCGCTCTGCATGAGCCAACAGAATCGCGGGGGGATTATCTGGCAGAGGACCCATGGTGTGTTTATCAGCCGAAGGCTCTGTCGCCTTCCTCACGGAACAACATTAAAAAATAGCCTTTCCCTTCGGTTGAAATGTGTGTTGGTGAAGAGGCGAGAAAGATGAATAGTGAAAAGGTTTTGATGAAAAAAAGAAAGAAGATTGCTTTGGTTGCCCACGACCACAAGAAGGAAGATTTGCTGGAGTGGGTGAAGTTCAACAAGTACCTTTTGAGTCTGCATGAGCTTTACGCAACTGGAACAACAGGAAATATCATCGAAAAGGCAGGCTTGGATGTAACTAAGCTCAAGAGTGGTCCGTTGGGCGGTGACATGCAGATTGGAGCCAAAATCGCAAACGGCGAAATCGATTTTCTGATATTCTTCTGGGACCCGCTTGAGTCTCTTCCTCATGACCCCGACGTGAAGGCTCTCCTGCGCATGGCTGTGGTGTGGAATATACCCGTGGCATGTAACCGCTCCACCGCAGACTTCATGGTCTCGTCAACGATAATGGATCAGGAATACCTTCGAAGAATACCGGATTACGAGAATTACCGACAACGCCGAACAGTCGGCTCAGGCGATTAACAACTAATGCTTCTTTATGGAAATTTACGAAAAAGTACTGTTTTCAACAATCTTCTGTTATTAGTCTCCTAATATGCTAGGAGACGTGGA